>JBDHXE010000037.1:0-16564 GCA_039810525.1 Chlorobiota bacterium
ATTAGCCATAATAAAATAGTTATATCAATAAAAAAGCCCCGCTACTTGTAAAGCAGGGCTTGGTTTTCAAATTAAATATTATTTAAATATTAGTTTGAGCCGCCAGGCTTAACTTCTGATTCTTGTTGAGCTGCTTTTTTGTTTCTCCAATATCTACGTTCTGCTTTTATTTCATCCGGAGTCTTAGCACCTTTTTCTGGAATTTGTAAGACTTGGCCGGGGAAAATTATGTCTGGATTTCTGATTTGGTCAGTATTGCCTTGCCATATTTTTGGCCACATAAATGGGTCAGCATAAATTTCAATCTTACCTGCAATATTCCATAAACAGTCTTTGTTTTCAGCCCAAGTTCCAACGGTATAAGTAGTTATTTTCTTTTCTCTATAAAGACCGCGAATATCTTTTGCTAATTGAATTATTTTTGGATAAAATTCTGGTAAAATAGAAATTTTGTTAGCTCTTAATTCGTTCAAGTCAGCTTCTAATTTTTTAACATCGTCTTGTCTTTCTACTAATTGAGCATCGGCTAATCTTTGCAACTCTCTAACTTTTGCTTCTATTACTCCTAATTTTTGGCGAAAAGCTGCAAGATCAGCATCAGTTGCGCCGATTAATCTTAAAATTTCATCTTGGCAATCTTTTATAGCTTTGTTTGTATTCTCTAAATCAGATTTGAGCTCAGTATGCCTAGCATTAAGTGAATTAAGTTGATCTTCAAGGCTTTTTACCTTTGCTAAGAATTGATTAATTCTAATTTCAGCTTCTTTTTTGGTTAATTCAGCATCTGGCTTAGAATCTGGTGCAGGAATATCATCTGCTAAAATTACATTAGCACTAATTACAAACATTAGAAGTAAATAAATTAAATTTTTCATATCTCTTTCCTCAATTATAGATTAATTACTTAACTGGAGTATATTCTGGCCAAACATTAGGCCATTGACTTAACTTTTGTTGAATAAAATCCTTATCTTTATTACAATTGTTCAAATCTTTTTTACGTAAATTTAACTCCGACTCAATCTTTGATATTTCAGCATTTTTTGCAGAAATATCAGCATTTAATTGACGCTCCTTTTTGCGCAATTCTTGTAACTGCGCTAATTGTTCCTCTGTAATCATTGAGGTGCAGCTGGTAAGGGATATAAAAGAAATCATGAGAGTGCTTGCTCCCAATACGGCAAGAGATCTCTTCAAATTCATTTTTCCTCCAAAAAAAAATTAAAAATTATATAAATAATTTGCAAATATGCTTATTATTTTTATAAAATCCTAATATTTTATATTAGTTTTTGTAAAAAACTCAAATTTATCGCCATATTTTATAAATTGTAATTCAAAGTAAAAAATTTCTTATTTTTGATTTTTTAATATTCATTATCAAAAATATTATGATACGAGAATTTCCAAAAGCTTACAATCCTAAAGATGCTGAGAGTAAATGGTATAATGTTTGGAATAATAATAAAATTTATTACGCAAATAATAAATCTGAGAAAAAGGGCTACTCGATTTTATTACCTCCACCTAATGTTACTGGGATTTTACATTTTGGCCATATTCTAAATATGACTATCCAAGATTTATTTATTAGAAGATATAGAATGTTAGGCTACGAAGTATGCTGGTTTCCCGGAATTGATCATGCTGGTATAGCTACGCAAACAAGAGTTGAAAAGGAAATAGCTAAAGATGGTTTAAATAAATATGATTTAGGAAGGGATAAATTTACAGAGAAGATTTGGGAATGGAAAAATAAATATGGGGATATAATATTTCAACAAATGGAAAAATTAGGGGTTTCAATAGATTGGAGTAGGACTTTGTTTACTATGGACCAATCTGCTTCCGAAACAGTTATTGGAACATTTGTTAAATTATTCGACAAAGGATTAATTTATAAAGGAAAAAGAATTATTAATTGGTCTCCCCTTTCTCAAACAGCTTTGTCTGATGAGGAAGTTGATTTTAAAGAAATTAAAGAAGAATTATATACATTAAGATATTTTATAGAGGGTTCTTCTGATTATATTTGCTGCGCTACTGTTAGACCTGAAACTATTTTTGGAGATATAGCGGTCGCAGTTAATCCAAATGATGAAAGATATACAAATATTATTGGTAAATATGTAATTGTACCATTGGTTGGAAGGAAAATTAAAGTTATTGCAGATGATTATGCCGATCCTACTTTCGGAACTGGTTGTGTGAAAATTACTCCAGCTCACGACCCAAATGATTTTATGGTTGGGCAAAGACACAATCTTGAAATTATAAATACTATTAATCCTAATGGTACTCTTAATGAGTTAACTAATGAATATAATGGATTGGATAGGTTTGAAGCAAGAAAGATTATTTTAATTAAACTTAAAGAGTTAAATTTAATAGAGAAAATTGAGGACTACACTCATAATGTAGGTTTTTCACAAAGGGGCAGCGAACCTATTGAACCATATTTGAGCGATCAATGGTTCGTAAAAATGAAACCTTTGGCTGAATTAGCTTTGCAACCTGTGCTTGATGGTGAAATTAAATTTTATCCTAATCACTGGGTCAAAACTTACGAGCATTGGATGACAAATATTCGTGATTGGTGTATCTCAAGGCAATTATGGTGGGGGCACCGTATTCCTGTATATTATACTCCTGATGGTAGTTATACTGCTGCAATAAACGAAATTGAAGCAAGGCATAAACTCAATATAAGCGAAGATATAGTATTGACTCAAGATGAAGATGTACTAGATACTTGGTTCTCATCTTGGTTGTGGCCTCTTACTACAATGAGATGGAATATGCAAAATGGTGGATATTCAGAAGATATGCTTAAATTTTATCCAACTGATTTATTGGTTACTGCACCAGATATAATATTTTTCTGGGTAGCCAGAATGATAATGGCTACAAAATTTCATAATGATAAAATACCTTTTAAAGATGTATATTTTACTTCTCTTATTAGAGATGGAAAAGGAAGAAAGCTATCAAAGTCTTTAGGCAACTCCCCTGATCCATTGAATATTATTGATAAATATGGCGCTGATGCTGTTAGATTTACTATGATTTACTTAGCCCCCTTGGGACAAGATGTAAGAATGGACGTAGATATAAATGCACAAGATATACCTTCGGTAGAGATTGGGCGTAATTTCTGTAATAAGATTTGGAATGCTGCAAGATTTATAATGATGAAATATGACCAGTTTAATGCATTATCTAATACAGATGAATTGCTAAACGAGTCAGAGCTCTCTTCATCTGATAAATGGATATTGTCAAAATTTAATTCTACTATTACTGAAATTAATAATTCACTTAAAGATTATAAAATTAATGAATATTCAAAATTATTATATGATTTTATTTGGAGAGATTTTTGCGATTGGTATGTTGAAATAATTAAAATTCAGGGATCAAATCCAGAAAATGTTATTTATAATAAAAAGTTAATTAATACTGCAATTTCGTTATTTGACGGTATTTTGAAATTGATTCATCCTATTATGCCTTTTATTACCGAAGAGATTTGGCATTTAATTAAAGATAGAGATGATAATATGAGTATTTCAAATGAAGTGTTCCCTTCACCAATACCAGATTATATCAATAAAAAAATTGAATCTGAATTTGATAATATTCAAAATATTGTAGAAGAAATAAGAAAGTTAAGGAATGTTAGCAATATATCACCTTCTATTAAATTACCATTAATTATTTCTGTAAAAGATGAAATTTCTAAATCTTCAATTGTTAATTATTATGAAGTTATTTCGAATTTGTCGCGAGCAAAAGAGTTTGATGTAATTATCAATTCTGAAAAGCCAGAAAATGCACTTACCACTAACTATCGTGATATAGAAATTTTCTTAATTTCTGAAACTAAAATCGACAAAGAGCAAGAAAGAAATAAATTATCTATTGAAATAGATAGAATAAAAGGATTAATCAAAGGTTCCGAAGCCAAGTTAAATAATGAGAAATTTATTAATAATGCTAGTCCTATTGTAGTTCAGAAAGAAAAAGAAAAATACGAAAGTTTATTAAATCAATTAAATGCACTAACTTTAAATATCAATAATTTATAAAAATTGGATAATGTAAATTAGCTATCAATTAACAAATATAACTTGTTATTGATAGCTAGATTTATTTTTAGAAATGTGCAATAATTCCACCAAAATAATTAATTCCGGGCGAGTAATATGTAGGATATAATGGAATTTTTGCGTCAAAAATATTATTGACGGATGCAAAAATACTTAAATTTTTGATTATGTGTGCTTCATATCTTACATTTAATAAATATAAATTCTTATTAAATGTATACTCGATCTCGCTACTTTGATTATCGTCAAATTGGTATGAGATCAAATCCAAATCAATTTTGGAAGAATTAGATATAAAAATTAATAATTTGGAAGTAAGTATTTTAGAAGGGATAGAATTATCAATACCATTTATATTAATATTATTTTTAGATATATTTATTGAATACTTGCTTTCGATTTTTAAAAATTTATAATTCAACGTCAAAAATAAAGAAAATAATAAACTATTAGTATTAGTACTACTAATTTCATTAGAGATATTATTTAAAAATATATTATTAAACCTTATATAAGATAAATTGATATCAATAATTTTAAATTGATTGTCAATAAAAGTTTTGTTACCTATACCAAATAGATTTTGATAATTTATCCCTTGCTCATTGTTTAAATTAAATATATTTTTTGCAAAAATATATTTAACTTCAGCAAAATTATTAATATAATTGATATTAAGATATACTTCATTGTTTTTTGAAAATAAGCTATAGAAATGATGATAACTAAAATTAAAATCAAAGTTTGAATATTTGGAGTAATTCTCCTCTTTCATCATATCAGTAGGATTGATATAAGATATTTTTAAACCGAATTTACTTATATTATTACTATAAAGTTGGAGAGATTGATTTATTGAAAGTTCGATATTTTCTAATTTTAGTTTATAATATTTTTCTAAAATAGTCAATTCCTCATTATTGATTTCATATTTTAATCTTAATTTAATGGGGTTTTCTAAGAAAAAAATATCTGTACCAAAAATAGCTCCATAAGTTAAATTATTCTCTTTGCTTGGCGAAATTTCATCAATGGAGCTCAATATAGTGCTGTTTATTAACTTGTTTGCATATTTTAAAAATATTTGTCCATTTGTTGTAACTAAATTAGAGTTTCTACTATTAAATCTAAAAGAAAATACTGAGCTTAAATTGTTTAAATTATTAAAATTACTGTCTAATTTATCATTATTATTTTGAGCTTTATTAATTAATATAAATTGATTGTATTCTAACTTGGTCTTATTGTCTAACATTGAGATATTGAATGAAGATTGAAATGCTTGTTTAGAAATATCAGCAACTTGATTGTTAGTGATTCCACTAGGGTTGTTGAACCCATTAGTTACATAATAATTATTTCTTGATTTTACATTAATACTTCCAAGATTGCCTTGCAAAAAAAGATTGGCGTTTGCAAACGTAGAGCCACCAATCAATTTCATAGTTAAACTATTTTCTAAATCATTTATATTAGAATTATTATAATTCTCTAATCCATTATAATTAATCTTATCATCAGAAGAAATGATAGAGTAGTCAATTGATCTGTCGTATAGACTATTTAGAGTAATATTATCAAAAGTAAGTAAATCAAATTTATAATTGTTATAAGAATTAATTGGTAAAAGTTGAAAATTTTTGTCCACATATAATAGATTATGCCGCCAATTAGTATTCATACTATTTGGTTCTTCCATTAGTATTTTAGCAAATAAACTATCTTTGAAAGTAACTACTTCTAATTTTTCAGCAGCTTCTGAAGTGAATATTGAAGTAAAATATAAAATCGTTAATGTAATAAAATAATAATTCATATTTTCATACCAATATAAGCAGCCATCCTACCTGATAAATTATTATCTCTTCTAAAAGAGTGATAATTAGAATTTTCAATAGTGCAAACCTCAGAAATTTCAATATTATTCAGAATAACTCCTGCTGCAAGTAATTGGTGCTTTATCATTTCTTTATTATCAAAGTATAATTTACCGTCTCTATTAATGGTAAAATCACCTAAATAATGTAATAATTCCCTGCCAATTTCATAATTTAAAACACTTGCAGATGGGGTAAGGAAGCATATTAAATCTTTAGGATCAGACTTGTATTCTTCTTTTAGTATATTTATCGCTTTACCAGTAATATTTTGTGCACTACCTCTCCAACCAGAATGTATAGCTGCAATAATATTCAATTTCTTATCATAAATTAATATTCCACAGCAATCAGCTAGGCTAATTACCAAGAGTTTATTTTTTAATTGAGTGATCATACCATCATTATCATTATAAGTATAGTAATTATCTACTATTCTTATAGAATTACTATGAGTTTGTTTTTGAAATATTAAATCATCTACAGTTACTCCAAGCTCGGTTGCTAAATCATTTTTCATTTTTGCAATAGTCTCAGAATCGTAAATCTGAGCTGGGGCAATAGAAAATCCGTAGGGTTTATACAAATCAGTATTAGCAAGTGTAATACCAGCAATGATATTATAATTATTAAATATTTGAGGTATTTCAATTTTCATAATCAATATGTTGTATAAAATTATCTTTTAATTTTAAATATTTTGTTAAAGTATCTGAAAAATCAGGGCTAAGCATTTTACTATAAATGGCAGATTTATTCTTATAATAATCAATTAGTGCAATACCATAATTACCACAAAAATATATTTTTGGTTTGGAATAATTGTCAATAATATAGGTCAAATATTTATCATAAAAAGGTTTAAGCTTAGGTTTTCTATCGAAAATATAAATATTTGGACTTACTTTATTGTTTGTATCATCTATTGTATAAATATAATTAGAAGTTGGGATGATAATTGAATTACTATAATGGTGAATTGAATAGTACGATAGACTATAAATATAGATTAAAGGAACTACAAATGATATAGTAGTTAATCTGAATATAAATAACTTCAATGTATTGGAACTTAATAAATATAATATTGAAATAGAAGTTAATATTGCTATTATAAATGTCAAATCACCAGATATATAAGCAAAATCTAATTTAGATAAATAGTTATTAATACCTAATAAGGATTTTAATAACAAGTTAACTGATAACGAAGTTAATTGTGCTAATGGAAAATAAATATATGAGAAAATAATTGTAATTACTAAACCAATCATAGATATAGTAAAAATAGGGATTTCAATTAAATTAGCTAAAGGTGAAACTATAGAATAGATATTAAAAAAATATGCAACAATAGGTGTAACCACAATTGATGCAGAGATAGTAATAGCTAATGAAAGATAAATATAATTTATAAATGAATTATTGCTATTGTATATTTTCTTAAACTGATTATTTATAAGTTTGTAAAATAATAATATCCCTAAAACTGATCCCACTGACATCTGAAACCCGGGCGAGTAAAATAAATTGTTGTCTACAAGAAGCATAATTAAAGCTACTAAAGAAAGTGAATTAAGAGTGTGAATATCTCTCTCTAATGTTCTACTAAATACGATTACAATAGACATCAGACCTGCGCGAATAGCAGATGGTTGGTTGCCAGTTAAGATAACAAAAGAAATTATACATATTGAGAATATGATTAATTTAATCCACTGATTGAATACCATGCCTAATAATACAAAAATGATTGTAGCTATTATTCCAACATGAGTCCCACTTACAGCTAATAAATGCGCTGTACCAGTAAATGAAAAGTTACGTTTTACATCAAAATCAATTTCGCTTTTGTCTCCTGTGATTAAAGCTAATGCAATTGGGGCAATATCTTTGCTAAATAAATTATATATTTTAAATTTAATATTCACCCTTGCATTATCCACTATCTCATCAAAAATATTCCTATTGTCAATAATTACTAAATCCTTAGCTTTTGCATATCCGTAAAAACTATAATTATTAGCTCTAAAATATTGAATTTCATCAAAATCCTGATTAATTAATTTTTTATGAGGAGCTCTTATTTTTAATGTTGTGTAAATAATATCTCCTATTCTTAGCTTAATTCTTAGACTTTCTAATTCAGATATTTTCAAGATAACTTTAGTATTTTTTATTAATGATAGCGATTTAGCATCTAAATCACCTCGAATTATTAATTTCAAATTACTATCTTTATCAATGATGTTTATTATTTTACCAGTCAATATTGCTTTTTGAATTGGGATTAGTTTGTTTGGGTAATTAATATCACTATTTATTATATTATGATTGATAATTAGAGCAGTAGTAAATGTAGCTATAATATATGCTAGATAATTTAGTTTAAAAAATAAAGTGAAAACGAGACATATCAGCAGTGATATAAGTATTATTAGAAAAAAATTTAAATAAAACTCTTTAAAATAATTTAAAGAATAAACAAAAATTGATAATAAAATTAAAAATTTAAAAATTGGAAATTCTTTCATCGTTAATGCTTTTTAGCAAAATTAACTAAAAAGATTGATTATAAAAAATTGAATAGTGGAATTATTTACAAATAAGCTTTTTAATACAACATATTGCAAATTTAAATGAATAGCGAAAATGTTATGATAGCTCTTATTATATCATATAATATTGAAAAAGCTCACTATATAAAAGAGTTCTTAATATAATAAATTAATTGGAAAAAAATTAAAGCAAAAACAATACAATGGCAAATCTGTAATTTAAATCAAATTTGCCATTGCGTCGAGCTATCTTTTAGAATTTGAATTAAGGTTCTTGTTCCTATTTTTTATAATATCCTTTACTTTTTCTAAGAATTTTTTTTCAAATACTAAATACTGGGCATACTGTTTAGTCGTTAATATATCTTTCATTTCATCAAATCTTTTATTTAGAGCCTGCTGATAATCTTGCTCTGCAGATAATAATTTATTAGATAAGTCAGATAACTCTTTATCGCTCTTATTTTTTTTCAAAGCATCTTCTAATTGATTATTTGCCGTATTAAGCTGATCCCTCTTATCTTTAATATTCTTTTCCAGAACATTATATTTAGATAGAAATTTATCAGATATTTCTTCATTCAAATCTAATACCTCCAATAGTTTCATCTTTTTTAAAGTTCTCATTCTTTCACCAACTTTGTGAGGAGGCTGAGCATTAATGTTCGAAAAAGTTATAAAAAAAATGCTAACTAATAGTATAAAATTAATTTTTGAGGTTTGCATTTTGTAACTCCTTGTATACTTCTTGAAATTCATTTTCATCTAAATCTTTTAATTTGCTAATCATAAAAGAGGATGAATTATAATAATTATCATACTCATCATCATTGTCGAAGCTTTCAGTATTAATAATATCGCTTAAACTATCATCAATATCATCATAATAGAGATCAGAAATAGTATTAATAGCATCATTATCAGATTGAGTTGCATTTAAATAGTTTAGTAATTCATTTGAAAAATCTTCTTTATTAAGAGAATCTGATAAGTTACTTAATTTATTATCTATTACAATGCTCATATAGTTGCTAACATTAAAAGTATAATACAAACCGATAGATATTATTAATGCAATTGGTACTAAATATTTAAACAAATATTGGCTACTAGAATATCTATAATTTAATCTTTTCTCTCTATTTTCTAATACTTTTACTGACAAATTTCTTGATTTATGATTAATGATATTATTAAAATTCATTTTGTCAAACTTATTAAATACTTCCTTGACCTGATTGATTTCTTCCACTAAATCTGGATAATCTTCAATATGTTTATTAAAAAAAATAAGATCTTCACTATTTAACCTATTAAATACAAAATCAGGGAGCATTTCATGTAGATTTCTATATATTTCATTATTCATAGCTTTTACTCCTTATAATAAAGGTTTTAATTCTTCAGAGATTTTCTTAATAGCTTGGAAATAATTAGCTTTAAGACCACCGACACTTGTGCCTAATAATTTAGATATCTCATCATAAGACATATCTTCAAAAAATCTTAAAATAAAAGTTTCTCGCTGCTTTTCTGGTAACTTAGAATACGAATTAATAAAATTTCTTTCTACTTCTTTAAATTCTATAATTGCATCAGGTTCAGGAATATTCGATACGATGTCTAAATTACTATCATCATCATCATCATCATCATACTTAGATTTACTTAAAGATAAAAATGAAACTAATTTCCTTTTACGTAATTCATTTTTGCATAAATTTAAGGTGATTTTATAGAGCCATGTTTTAATTGAGCTTTTTCTTTGAAATTTTTCTAAATTGTCTAGCACCTTAATAAACACCTCTTGGGCTATATCCTCAGCATCATCATAATTCTCTATATATCGCAAAGCAGTATGAATTACAAAACTCTGATATGTTCTTACAAACTTATTAATAGCTTTATCACTATTATGAAGAATAATCTCATTGATTAATTCTTCTTCATTATCAAGAGCCAGAGTCTTAGCACTCATAACAAAAACCTCTCCTTATATATTATAGACAAAAATATCAAGGAAAGGTTTAATCATTAAAAATTATTATTTTATTTTGAGATTTCTATAATCTCATAAGTAGTTGTACCAGCTGGTACTTTCACTTCTACTTTATCCCCAACTGTTTTGCCCATTAATGCTTTACCAATAGGCGAGGTTACTCCTAATTTATTTTTTTCGAAATCAGCTTCTTCTGGTGAAACTAATAGATATTCAATAATTTTTCCATTTTTTAAGTTCTTAAGTTTTACTTTAGATAATATATAAATTTTATCATCAGGGAATTCATCAGCAGAGATTATCTGGCTATTTGCCAACATTTCAGATAATTTAGAAATTTTAAGTTCTAATAATCCTTGTTCATCTTTTGCGGCATCATAGTCTGCATTTTCAGACAGATCACCATGCGATCTTGCTTCGGCTATTTTTCTTGCTACTTCTGCTCTACCCTTTGATGTTAGCTCATTTAGCTCATCTTCTATTTCTTTCACTCTTTCTTTTGTCATATAAACTACTTTTGACATAATAACCTCAACTTGATATTATAAAAAAAATTAGGACAAAGCCTTTTGAGGCTTTGTCTCTAAATAAAATAATAATACAAAAATAGTAAAAATTAATTATATTATAAAATTAAATCTTTTTTAATAGATGACCCATTTTTACTTTTTTTGTGTACATATAATTCTTGTTAATATCGTTTGGAGGAATTTCTATTGGCACTTGTTCTATCACTTCTAAGCCATAGCTCTCCAATCCAACCCGCTTTTTGGGGTTGTTGGTAAGCAATCTCATTTTAGAGACTCCTAAAGATCTTAGAATTTGAGCACCAATTCCATAATCACGTGGATCTGGTTTGAATCCCAAGTGAATATTGGCTTCCACTGTATCTAAACCGTGTTCTTGCAACTCATAAGCCCTGATTTTATTAATCAAGCCGATACCTCTACCCTCTTGTCTCATATATAGCAAAATACCTTTGCCTTCTTTGTTAATAATTTCAAGAGCTTTATTTAATTGTTCCCCACAATCACATCTTAAGGAATGAAAAATATCACCTGTCAAGCATTCTGAGTGTACTCTAATTAATATTGGTTCATCATTTTTTATTTCGCCTTTAATTAAAGCAATATGTTCTTGATGGTCATATTTGTTCTCAAAAACAGCTAATTTAAATTCACCATATCTTGTTGGTAGTCTTGTTTCAGCAACTTTGGTTACCAAAGAATCAATTTTAATTTTATACGATATTAAATCCTTAATTGTAACCATTTTAATATTATACTTCTGAGCAAATACTTCTAAATCATCTAATCGAGACATGGTGCCATCATCATTCATAATTTCGCAAATCACAGCAGAAGGACGCAATCCAGCTAATCTCATCAAATCAACAGAGGCCTCAGTATGGCCTGCTCTACGCAATACACCTTCATTATGAGCAATTAAAGGGAAAATATGACCGGGACGTAATAGATCAGAAGGTTTAGTATCCATTTTAGACAATGCTCTAATTGTCAAAGCACGATCAGATGCGGAAATACCTGTTGAAGTGCCATGAGCGTAATCTACACTTACAGTAAATTTTGTTTCGTGCAATGATGAATTATGCCGTACCATTAGATCTAAGTTTAAATCTTGTGCTCGTTTTTCAGTAATTGATACACAAATTAATCCCTTGCCATAAGTAGCCATAAAATTAACCATTTCGGAAGTACATAATTCGGCTGAACAAACCAAATCACCTTCGTTCTCCCTATCTTCGTCATCTAAGACTATAATTAGTTTACCTAAACTTAGATCTACTAATGCTTCTTCAATTGTATTCATAATTATTGCTTATTTGCAATTGCAGTTTTTTCAAATTTAATTTTTACATTATCAGCAATTTGAAGAGTCATAGTTTTTTCATCAGTTTCTGAAACTGTGCCATGAATACCAGCAGTAGTTATTACCTTATCTCCTTTTTTAATAGCAGATAGCATTTGCTGATGCTCTTTTTGTCTTTTTTGCTGTGGTCGTATCATAAAAAAATACATTACCACCATAACTAATCCGAACATAATTAACATAGAAAACATGCCACCACCAGCAGAAGCGCCATCACCCTGAGACGGTGCCATAAGCATTAAATTCGATAGTAAATTCATTTAAATATCCTTTAAAATTTATTTAACATTTCTACAAAAGTATTAATTTTTTATTTATTAAATTTAATTTGCATTGATATAATTATACAAAAATTCTTTTTTCCAATCTTCAAAATCACCTTTAATGATATGTTTTCTAGATTCTTTTACTAAGTACAAATAAAATGCAATATTGTGCATAGAAGCTAATTGTAAACCTAATATCTCATCAGAACTAAAAAGATGTCTTACATATGCTAGCGAAAAATTTTTACTTGCATAAGAATCAATTCTTTCATCAATAGGATTATTATCATACTTATATTTTGCATTTCTAATATTAATCTTGCCATAAGTTGTAAATAATTGACCATTTCTTGCATTTCGAGTTGGCATTACACAATCAAACATATCTATACCCATTTCAATAGATTCAAGAATATTTTCAGGAGTTCCTACCCCCATCAAATATCTTGGCTTATCTTTTGGTAAAATATCAGTAGACAGATTAGTGATTTCATACATTAATTCGGTAGGTTCACCAACAGATAGCCCACCAATAGCATTACCATCAAAGTCTATCATTCGTGCTAAATATTCTTTTCGTAGATCATTATACATTCCGCCTTGAGCTATACCAAATTGGTATTGGTTATGATTATATTTCGCAGAACTATTGCCAAATGCAATCTTTGACTCCTTAGCCCATTTTAATGATAAATCCATTGACTCCTTTGTATATTTGTAATCTGATGGATAAGGTGTACATTCGTCTAAAACCATGATTATATCAGAACCAATTATTCGTTGAATATTAACTACAGATTCAGGTGTAAATAGGTGTTTAGAACCGTCAATATGTGATCTGAACTCAACTCCATAATTATATATTTTTCTAATTTCATTCAAGGAGAATACTTGATAACCACCGCTATCTGTTAGTATAGGTTTATCCCAATTCATAAATCGATGCAGTCCACCAAATTTTGATAATACATCATTGCTAGGCCTTAAATAAAGATGATATGTATTGCCTAAAATAATTTGAGCACCTAATTCTAACAATTCTCTTTGCTGAATAGCCTTTACAGTACCAGCAGTACCAACAGGCATAAAAATAGGGGTCTCTATCAAGCCATGACTTGTATTTATTATTCCTGCTCTAGCTTTGCTTTTTGTGGAATTTGAAATTAAATTAAAAAACATTTAAATTAAAAATGATTGGATATATAATATTAAACGAAAAACAAGTATCTTTATTTAAAAAGATAGTTGTTTTTAAATAGTTGATAATAGTGAAATTAAAAGTTCTTAACTTTAAATTTCCTGCTTCCAATTAATAATGGTACAATTATCCATAATATTAATGTCAATAAGGAAAATGAGATACCAAAAAAACTTCCAAAGAATTTCTCAAAAACTGCTCCTGTATATCCCATAAGTGCAGCAAAATCTAATTTTAACATCACTATAATTCTACCCAAATCAATTGGATTTAGCATTGATGTAATAATTAAAGGCAACTCTAATGGATAATCAGATAATATGTAAGATACTAATAAGATTATTCCATCAAATATAACTGCAAAAAATAACCAAGCTAATATAGACACACCTAAGCCTGTTGCTTTGTCATCAAACCCAACAGAAATTGCTAAAGCTAAAGCAATATAGACAAAAGTAATCATTGACCCAGAGCCAATTAAAAATAGTACTATTGTAAAATCTTGTGTAAAATTTATCAGGAAAGGAATTAATATACTTAGTATCAAAATTGAAGATAAAATAAGCGATAAGCCACAATATATTCCATAAAAAATAGTATTTCTCTTAATAGGCTGAGCTATTAAGAGTTCTATAAATTCTCTTGAATTGTAAATATAGACTGTCGAAAATACTATACATATTACAGGATTTAAAACAATAGTTAAATTTAATAAACTAACTATTGTTTTGTTTGTATCATCGCTCAAATTAATTAAGAGCAATGTTAATACAAATTGAATAATACCATATAAGAATACCCATTTGGAACGCGATACATCTTTGATTGTAAATGATACAATATTAAAAAAATTATTCAATTTCATTTTTAACTTCCTTTATCTTAGCTAAAATTGCTGAATTTAAATTGTTAGTATGAGTTGCTGACTGCAATTTATCTACTGTATCATCAATTAACTTAATACCTTCATTGAGATATACTATTCTTCGAGTGATCTGCTCAATCTCATCTAATGTATGTGATACTAAAAGTACACTTGTGCCATTTTGATTTCTATTTTTTACTAATTCAATAAATTTTAATGCCATATATGGATCTAATCCAGACGTTGGCTCGTCAAGAATTAATATATTTGGTTGAAACATAAAAGTAAGTACTACACTTACTTTTTGACGAGTACCACCTGATAAGCTATTCATTTTTTTATTCAAATGGCTCTGCAATTCAAAAGTGTCAATCAATTCTTCTGGAAAACTAATATTTGGCTCATTCCTAATTTTTAATATTAAATTTATTAACTCTTTTGGTGTCAAATTGTCTGGATATCGACCAATTTGTGGCATATACCCGATTATTCTTTTATAATCAACAGTTGACTTAATATCAATATTATTGATAAAGATTTTTCCTGATTCAGGTTTAACCAAACCAACAATTGACTTGATCAAAGTAGATTTACCAGAGCCATTAGGTCCCATAATTGCAATTGATTCACCTTGCTCAATGTTTAAATCAACTTCATTCAGAACTTTTAATTTATTGTAAATCTTAGTAATTTTTTCAAATTTAATCATTAACTTTACTCATTCTTGGTTTCAAATCAATTACTTTTTTAGGAATAAGTGATGGAAATATTTTTTCACTAATTTCTAATACATTAATAAATAAGCTATGCATCAAAATCATAGCAGGAGAAGAGGTTTGAACAATTACTGAAAATAAAGAAACTGGATAATATGGAACATCACCTATCCCATCTTTATTTAGATCATATCCTTTGTAGTTACTCCAATAATTACTTTCATAAATATTGTAACTCTCCATAGAATTAGTAGATAAGTCAAATGAATTGCTAATAAAATTATTATTCTTGACAATATTATCAACACAATTGCCTAACATTTTCATTCCCCAACCATTCCTCTCAAAATTATTGTATTCTATTATAACTCTATTAGAACCTTCTGCTAATATACCAATTGTATTATTAATAAATTTATTGTGATCTATGCGGCTGTCCTTAATATCTTTTAATAATAAACCATAAGAAGCAGAGCCCCAATTCTCTTTGAAAATATTTTTATTCATTAATACAGATTTAGAATACATTACAGCTACACCTGCTCCATTTTTCCAAAATAAATTATATTTGTAAGTACAAGAATCTGAGAACATAAAATGTAAGCCATACCTAAGATTTCTCTTACTAATATTAGAATATATCTTAGAGTTTTTTACAAATTCAAAATAGATGCCATCTCTATGGTGAAATATAGTATTATTAGAAATAGTTATATGATTACTTTTCCAAAGATGAATCCCGTTACCCGATGAAGTTTCATTTTGCTTATTGCCAATTATAATATTATCCTTAATTACAGAATAGCTTGCTTCTTTGAGATATAATCCAAAAAAGCAGTTTTCTGTTTTAATATTCCTAATCTCTACGCCTTTAGCTTCTACTATCTTAATTGCAGCGTTATCTGATGTATAAGATTTTTGAACATTAATTAATTTAATACCATCAAGGACTACAGAATCGGATTGAATCGTAATTAAGTCAGTTTTTGAATTGTTTGCATCTAAAACTGGATAGCTCTCACCTTTGATAAAAATAGGCTTGGTAATCACAATTCCAGACAATTTAAAAATACCACCTTTAATATT
>JBDHXE010000038.1:0-16451 GCA_039810525.1 Chlorobiota bacterium
TACATATTTCGAGATGACCTGCTATACCTGTTTGGCCACCAAACCTACACCTATTTCCAGTTTTAACTGAACCAGAAAATCCAGCTTGAGCAGCTATACCAGTGTTCTCACCTATATCACAATTATGAGCTATATGTACCAAATTATCAATTTTACTTCCTTTCCTAATACGAGTACAACCCATCAAAGCTCTATCAATAGTCGAATTAGCACCAATTTCAACATAATCTTCTAAAACTACATTCCCAAGCTGAGGTATTCTATCATAAGAGCCATCTTCTGGATTTTCCAAATAACCGAATCCATCAGAACCAATCACTGCACCGGATTGAACAATACAACTATTACCAATCAAACAATTTCTGTAAATTGAAACATTCGGGTATATAATTGTATTTCTTCCTATAACTACATTATCAGCAATTGAAACATTCGAGTAAATCTTTGTACCAGCACCAATCTTACAATTATAACCTATAACTACATTTTCACCTAGATAAACACTATTGTCAATAATACAAGAATCACCAATAATTACTGAATGATGAGCACCAGTCTTCTTGTCCGAATCCTGTAATTCAATATATTTAAGTAATTTAACCAAAGATGAATAAGGCTTATCTAATTTAATATAAGCCTGATTCTCATTAGGTGTTCTATTTAAATTGCTTGGAACTAATACACAAGAAGCTCTACAATTATCTAAATACCTTTCATACTTATCTAAATAAAAAAAAGTTAATTCACCTTCTTTAGCATATTCAATTCCATTCAACCCAACTATCAAATGATTAGAATTGCCAACTAAAGTACCACCAGTTAATTCTACTAATTGACTTATACTTAATTCTACCATTATCTATCGTCTTCTGGGTTTTGGTTGATCCTTATTTTCATCTGTATTATTATTATTATTATTATTTTGTTCAAAGATTCGTTCTTTATCATCTTCTTGGCTACTTGTTCTACTTCTTCTCCGTGGTACTTTCGATTCAGTCTCTATATTTCGAGGATCTTTATCAATCTTATCTTTCAATTCCTTTTCTAACTCATCAACTTCCACACCAAGCACTTTTAAAATATGCACTGTCAAATCAAATTTATAATTTACATAAGCTAACGGCTGAATAGATTGATCCAAAATTATATCAAAACCCTTATCAGCAGCTACCTGTTGAACAGCCGCATATATTTTCTCCTCCACAGTAGTATATATCGTCTTTACAGCATTATCAAACTTACCATTAGGTTCATAGATTTGCCTAGCATTTTCTTCCCTTTGTTTTTTAAGATTTTGCAGCTCAGTATCTTTAGCCAAACGCTCAGACTCAGTCCATACTAATCGATTCTTCTTTATTTCAAACTCAAGATTATCAACCTTTTGTTGCATAGCATCGAGCTCTCGCTTCCATTCATCATTCATTGACTGAACACGTTGCTGAGCTTGCTGCGCATCAGGAAATTTCTCTCTAATGGTTTGAGAATTAAAAAAACCTACCCTCTGAGCATAAAGAATATTACTCAGCAAAATAAGCGATACAAAAACTAAAAATAATCTTTTCATTATAATCAATAAAAATTAAACAAAGAAAAACTATTTGCCAGAAGCTCCTCGTTTGATGTTATCTATTACAGTATAGGTAATATCAATAGAAGATTCAGAATATAAAGCCATTAATTTATCTATAACTAATTGAAATTTTTCTTTTTTAGCCACTACTTCAATTGCTTGTTTTACCTTTTCTCTAATAGGCGCTAATAATTTTTCTCTTAGTGAATTGATTTCGCCCTGTTGCCCAAACTTATCTTCCTGATATTGCAATAAAGTCATCTGTTGCTTTTGCATATTTTCTTCTTCACTCTTTTGCTTATCTTGAGGCATCATAGACTTTTGTTTTTGATATTGCTCAAACTTAGATTGTAGATCATTCCTCATAGTCAATAATGTATCTTGCCATTTCTGACCTATCTCTTTAATTTGTTTGTCCGCACTGATAGCTTCAGGCAATTCCTTCAAAACAGTTTCTACATCTACTATACCAACTTTAAATTGTTGAGAATAAGTATCAACGCCCATAAATACAAAAGTAAATAGAGACAATACAACAACAGATTTTAATTTATTCATAAACTTCTCCATAATTAATTAAATTTTAATATTGACGCATTAATTTAAATATTGTTACTTACTGCTGACCTAAATGAAACAAAAACCTCCAACCAGATACATCGGGTTCATCAGCATATTTATCAAATCCATAACCATAACTAAAGCCTACTACACCAATTGGAGCTATCATTAGTTGAACTCCAATACCAGCTGAACGCTTCAAATTGAAAGGATCAGTATTTTTAAAGTCTTTAAAAATATTACCAGCTTCGGCAAATCCATACACATAAACAGGCATCGGATCCAAAGAAACTGCAAATCGTAATTCAGCAGTGTATTTCATCAGAAACTTATCTCCATAACCAGTGCCAAGCTTACTATCTGGATAGCCACGCAATGGAGTTACATTAGTAAAACCACTCAATCCATTACCTCCCATTCTATACAATTCAATAGGGGAAATAGTAGTATCCGAATTAAATCCGTTGATATAACCTACCTTAGTACCTAACATAAATACTAACCTATCACTACCTTCAATTTTTGCTAAGGGGCTATAAGTTTCGAAATTTAGCTCATTTTTGAAATAATCTATTTGCCCCAAACCAATTGCACCCATTGCAAAGTCTGTAGAGATAGAAAATTTAGAGCCAGTAGAAGGGAAAAACATATTATTAATAGAAATCCTCGAGAATCTTTGCCCTATAGTGATCTCATTATATTTACCTTCTCTGTAATAAATATTGCCAGTTTTATTATCATTTATTTGTGCTCTTATACTCCAATCGCCTCTCCAAAAATCATCAGGCCATTTAAAACGACGTCCCAAATTAACACCAATACCAGTTCTTGATTGATTTAGATCTAAAAAATTATAATAAGAATCGAAAATCGAAAATCCTAAAGTAGTTGGCTCATCAAATAGCCAAGGCTCTGTAAGACCGAGCGAAAAAGTTCTATATCTATTAGCTTGCCCAAACTCCCATTGAAAATTAAAAACTTGTCCGCCGCCACCTTGCAAAGGCTCAGTTAAAGAAAAGTTATTAAATGTAAAACCCACAGAACCAGTCAATCCAAAAGTACCTGCAAACCCAATAGAAGCATTAAAAGTATCAGTTGATCGCTCTTCTACTTTGTATATAAGATCTACTGATGTATTATCAGATTGAGAAGCTTTCACATCAGGCCTCAGAGTCTCTGGATTAAAATATTGTAATACTTGTAGAGCCCTTATACTTCTTATTATAGCAGATCTATCAAAATAATCACCGGGCCGAGTGTATAGCTCTCTTCTAATTACTTTATCTTTAGTCTTAGTATTACCCACTATTTCAATTTTTCCAAATCGCATTCTATCGCCCTCAAACACCCTAACTATAATGTCTACAGAGTCAGGAGGCAACCTATAAACTTCAGGCATCAATCTAGCTTGCAAATAGCCATTATCCATATAGAGCGAAGCAGCATCCGTTTGATTTTGATTTCCAGATAAATTCATTTGAAATCTTTCCAGATCATAATAATCACCCTTTTTGAAATCTAGCCTTCTCTCAAGGATCTTATTATCGAAAACTAAATTACCTTCGAACTTAATATCACGAATATATACCCTTGGGCCCTCGTCAATATACAAAGTAATATCTACAGTCTTATCTTCAATATTATATTTAAGAGAATCACTTTTCAAATTAGCATCTATATAACCTTGACTTTGCATATATTTGAGCAATAATTTCTTATCATCTTCATACTTCTTCTTGTCGAATTTTGCACTTTTCCAAATTTGCCACCAAGCCTTAGTAGAAGTATTGTCAAAGGAGCCACGTAAATCAGAAGCACTGAGAGTATTATTACCTACAAAATTAATGGAATTGACTTTAAAAGTAGAGCCTTCATTTAGTTCGACAATTAAATCAATATAATTAGAATTATCACTTTCTTTACTAATTATATCAATATCAACAAAAGAAATACCTTCTTTCTCGTATAGCTTCGTAATTTCATCTTTAGCCTTTTGGATATCATTATTAGAAATGATATCTCCTTTCATTTTACCAATAGCCTTTTTGATTTCAAACTCATCAATCTCCTTATTATTCTTAATTTCAATTGTATTTAATCTAGGAAATTCTTCCACTACAATATTAAGAAATATACCCATAGGAGTTACTTTATCCACTCGTATATCAATAGATGAAAACTGTTTTCTTTTCCATAAATTTTGTATTGCTCTTTGAATAGCAAAATCATTGATAGGTTTAATTTGATTGCCCACCCTCAAACCCGATATTGATATTATTGTCTCGGTATCGGCATATATATTACCCGAAACAGTAATCCCCGCAATAGTTAATTCTTGTTCTTGATTTAATTGAGCATAAGCAATGGCACAATTACTTATTAACAGAACAATAAATACAATTTTACTAAATATTTTTAAAGACATTAATTACTCTTTCGAAATATGAATTACTCTTCTTATCCTCAGTATTATCTTCTTTTAATTGCAGAGAAGTCTTACCATATCTTCTCTCTCTATTCATAAAATTAGACAAAGCTTCGTATAAGTCCTCACGTCTAAACTCAGGCCAGTAGTTGTCAGTAATGTAGATTTCACCATAAGCCATTTCCCAAAGCAAAAAATTGCTAAGACGCATTTCTCCACTTGTCCTAATCAACAAATCAGCATCAGGTAAATTATTAGTTATCAAATAAGAGGAAAATAAATCTTCATTAATATCTTCAGGAGAAATTTTGCCTCGTCTTATATCCAATCCTATCATTTGTACAGCTCGAACAATATCCCATCTACCACTATAGCTTAAAGCCAAAGTTAAAGTAAGCCCAGTATTGTCCTTGGTTCTTTCAATCGAATCCTTTAATAATTTCTGAATAACTTTAGGCAAAGAACTTATCTTACCTATAGTATTCAACCTCACATTATTAGCATCCAACTCTTCAATTTCTTGTTTAAGATAAACTTCTAATAGCTTCATAAGACCATTGACTTCAGTAGCAGGACGCTTCCAATTTTCAATTGAAAATGCATACAAAGTAAGATATTTTATACCTATCTGAGAAGATGCCTTTACTATATCCCTTACAGATTCAATTCCTTGTTTATGACCTGCCACCCTTGGCAGATTATGCTCTAATGCCCAACGCCCATTACCATCCATTATTATAGCCACATGACTTGGTAATTTGCCATGATTAGCAATATTAATTTGTCTTTCCTTATCTTCAGAACTTATTTCTGAATCCCAATTCAAAATTTTACCTCTTTTTAAAATTCTAACTTAGTTAGAATACAAAATTACAGAATAAATATAAAATATAAAATATAAAATATTCGATTTAGACAAAGACGATTAATTTAAATAAAAATAATGAAAAAATAAATTTTTTAATTTATTAGATTGTTCTTAAATTTGAAGTCATTGAAAATGATAAAATTAAGAATTATATTTCTAAAATAATAAAAAAGGTAATAAATAAAATGACTAAAGCTGATATTGTTGATGAGATTTCGAGAGCAACTGGCTTGACTAAGGTAGAAACTAAAGCCGTTGTAGAAGGAGTTTTTTCTTGTATTATGGATGCAGTTGCCCAAGGCAAAAGAATCGAATTAAGAGGATTTGGCGTCTTCAAACACAAAAGTAGAAAGCCAAGAATGGCGAGAAATCCTAAAACTGGCGAGTTAGTGCCTCTCGAAAAAAGATTCGTGCCGATATTTAAACCATCACCCGACTTCTTAGTTAAAGTTAACGAGAATTTAGTAGAAGAAGTCGTTGAAAAATAATTTAAATATCATTTTTCTATTTCGTAAATATTAATTATATTTGTATAACAGAAAATTTTAAAAAGCGGAGTAGTTATGCCTTGCGGTAAAAAGAGAAAAAGACATAAAATGGCAACCCATAAGAGGAAAAAAAGATTGCGCAAAAATCGTCATAAAAAAAGAAAATAAAGGGCTAATTTTAGCCCTTTTTTTTATTTTCAATAATTTATTCATTTTATTTTGCTAAATTGCAATTTAGTAAAGGAGCAATTTAGAATGAAATTTTTAATATACTCTATATTTATATTTTTATCAATTAATTACCTAACTTACTCTAAGTATTGGAAACAAATTGATAATTTACCCAATGATTACAAAAACAACTATTGGTTAGATGTATATTTTTTGCCATCAAATCCTAACTATGGTTGGGTATGCGGATTTAATGGACAAATAATTAGAACTACCGATGGCGGTGCGACTTGGCAAGGTGCTACTGCACCTAATGCATATCATCTCGAAAGCGTACATTTTCCCTCTATCTCAATAGGATATACATCAGGACCCAATGGTATTTGGAAATCTACCGATGGTGGTGCTACTTGGTTTGATATTACTCCTAATAGCCTACTTAATGACTTCTGGGGATGCTATTTTCTAGATGATAACAATGGTGTACTATTAGGTGGAGGTTGTGTATCCAACCAAGAATTCTATAGAACTACCGATGGAGGAGTTACTTGGACTAATTTCGAAGGGTATGAGCCTAATAGTGGCCTTACAGATGCTATATTGTACCCCTCGGGAGAAGGATTTGCCTCAAGTAGTGGTTTGATATGGAAGACTACAGATAGTGGGTATAATTGGGATATATTCTCGATTGTTGGCAATAAAGTATGGCAAGAAGAAATTACTAACTATGGTAGTTCATTCTTAGTACCGTATGCTGGGAATGATTGCCAAGGTGGAGGAGATGTTGGGGGCGCTAAATTTAGCGTAGACAACGGTCTTACGTGGAGAGATCAAAACACTAGAGTAAGTATGTTTGGTTCTTTTCTTATAAGCCCTACCAAAGGTTGGGCTTGTGGTAATAATAAGACTATTATCTATACCTCAGATGGTGGTCTAAATTGGCAATTGAAAAACTGTGGCCTTAATAATGGAGATTACGATGATATTTGGTTTGTGAACGAAGATAATGGTTGGGTAGTAGGCTCAGGAGTATATCATTTAGCTCCGTCTAATTACCCCGTAAGCAAAGATACTATATTTATAGATAATGTATGTATTGGTCAGAATATCAACGATACTCTTTGGATCAAAAATAATTCTTTTGACAATTCAACTGGTAAAATTGATATTCTACCCTCAAATTCTCGATATTTACTTAATGCTTCAAACTATTTCAATATGAATCCGTGCGATAACTATCCTATAATAATTACCTTTAAACCAATCAAAGATACTACTATTATATTTAATTTCGATATTATTATTAACGAAACTTCATTAGATAAAACAACTCATACAATCACTGTAATATTGAAAAATACACTACCTACAAGCTATCCAGAGTTTTCAAATATTGTAATAGATAGTATTAAGGTTGGGACTGATTACAAATATAGCCTTAAGATATTTTCTAAAAATAATAATGAAAATTTGATAGATTATGAGAAAATAATAAGTAACCCTAATATTAATATTTCAACAAAATTACCAATTACAGCATTTGCCAATGGGAATTATCTTGATTTCAATTTTACTCCAACCGACACTGGATGGATTACTGCTAAATATAGATTGAAATTCGATAAATGTAATTTCGATACCATTATTAGTATTCAAGCTTATGCCTACTCACCAATTATTCAATCTAAATTGGAAATTAAAAATGATATCAGTTGTACCAATCCTATTCAAGATACAATAGATATCTACAATAATGGAAATGATGATTTAGTTATAGCCACATATACATTACTACCACAAAATAATTCAGCTAATATTAAAGGATTTATTGGAGAAAAACTGCCTATAATTATCAAACCAAATCAATCAAAAAAACTGATAGTCGAAGTAACCCCTAATAATTTAGGTGCCGACTCCTTAGAAATATTATTAGTGAATAATGATGCCACTACTGCAAGAGGTATCAAAAATCCATATAAAATCAAATTAAGCTATGATTACCATAAACCAATAATTACTACTACAGATGTAATAGATTTTGGAGAAATATGTCCTGGCAAAGAAGTTTCACTTCCCATTACATTAACTAATTTAGGAAATATTGATGGCAATACAATTATTTGCCGTAAATTAAATAAACCATTTGACTTTAGATTTCTGACCAACCCTAATTCGGTAACAATTAAACCCAACGATAGTATTTCTTCATACATTACTTTTAAGTCTAATACCTCGGGCTTGTATATAGACACATTAGAATTTAAAACATCTCCTTGTGATGAAACTAAAAAGATAATATTAAAAGCTGCCGTTATAGGTTCAGAAGTTGAGATAATTCCTTCTAAAATTGATACACTATTCAAAGCAGGGGATACAATTACAGTAATAGTTAGAATATCAGCAATTGAGCGAGATTTAATAATTAAAAATATATATTTAAATATACCAGCAAGCAATTGGTATATTAAACCAGACATAGTACTACCGCTTGCCATATTAAAAGGAAAGGTGGCAGTAATCAAAATTGCATTCTCATCTAAAGATATTAGCTCTATAAGTGGGCAACTTATTTTTGAGAATTCATCAATATGTGATACTATTGCTCAAATTGATGTCAATTTATCAACTTATTCAAAATTCGTTACAGTAGGCCCAAAAGAAATTGATTTTGGTACAAACTTATGCTCAATAGATAGTGCAATTAAAGAGATTGAAATTGAAAATAAAGGATTTGTAGATGATACAATTAGCAACATTTCGATTGACAATAGTAATTTTGAAATTTTGAATTTACCAAAACTACCATTACCACTTAAAGTTTCTGAAAAATATATATTACAAATAAAATATAAACCAAGCAAAGAAGGTGGAAGTAATGCTATTCTAAAAATTGAAACAGTAGAACCTTTCAAACAAGACTTCAAAGTAATGATAAGCGGTGCTTATTATAATTCACAAATTAAGGCTAATAAACTCGAGCTAAATTTTGGAAATGTAGAAGTATGTCAATTACAAAAAATAGATAGTTTGATATTCAATAGTACAGGTATATTAGATGATACATTAGAAATTACATCAATATCGACAAATTCTTTTGTGGAGCTCAACAATTCACTACAAATTTTGCCAATAAAATCTAAATCAAGCGCCTATCTTAAAGTTTTACTTCTCACAGATAGACTAGAGCCAGGATACAATGAACTAAAATTTCAACTTAAAAGTAGAATTTGTAATTTAGTATTCGATATCACAGTCAAAGCTACTTTGGTTAGACCAAGGCTTATTTTAAATCCAAAACCTTTAAATTATGGTAATGTCTGGGTAGATGAGACCAAAACACTACCATTAGAATTAACTAATAATTCTAATATAGATATTACTATAGATACAGTTGAAATTAATTCAGATGAATTTTATTATGATGGACCACTGCATCTTACTATTGTTGCCAATTCATTCATTACTATTCCAATTAGCCTAAGAGCGAAATACGAAGGTGAAAAAGATTGCAATATTAAATTTATTTTCCATACTAATTGCATAGATTCTACATTTGGGCAATTAATAGCCGATGTACCCAAAGAAGAATATAAATTATATCTTAGAATTGGCCACTATATTGCAACACCAGATTCTAATCTTACTATGGCTATCAGCTCAGATTATGAAATAAATCACTTAGAAACAGATAATATCAAATTCTATATATCTTATGATAGAAAATTATTTTACCCACAAAATATTTATTTTAATAACCAATTGAATAAAGAATTAAATAGCAAAGACATAAGCTTTGATAACTCATTCGGTAAATTAAATATTGTTGTAAAAAGTGAAAGTGCTGCAAAATTATTTAATCACAAAGGCGATATTATATACATACAGGGAAAAGTATTAGCAGCAGTCCCAGATTATACAGATATTATATTCGATAGCTTATTTATTAATTTTCAAAAACCAATTGATATGAATTTGATAGATGGTAGCTTGCAAGTAATTGATTTTTGTCATCAAACAGCAAAATTTGAACTACAATTTATTCCAAATTTTATTGCCAAATTTAATTCAATAATACGAAGCAACGAATTACCATTAACTATGAGTGCCACAAAAAATACATTAATAACAGTAAAGATCATAAATTTGTCAGGAGAAGAATTTACATTAGGTCAATTTAATGTAGAGAAAAGTGAAATAACTTTCAATAATAATATCTCTATCTTAGCAAATGGCTTATATTTTATTAATTTTCAAAACGAATATTGGAGCAAGACCTACAAACTTATGATAATGAGATAAATTAAGCTAACTCAATACTTTCTTTATCCTTAATGAAATAATAATAATAAAATATTACCTCTGGTATCAATAATAATACTAATGATAGGGTATCATTTGAAAAATAAATTGTATTCCATGCATAAGGATATATTAAATTAGCTATGGTACCCGTCAAAGCCCATCCAATAGTAAAAAATAATCCAATAATCCCCAATGCTAAGAAAGCCTCCTTAATACCTCTTAATTGCCAATTCTTAGTAAAGGCAAATAATCCGCCAATTATATGAATATAAAAAATCAATAGTTCAATCATTTTTACGTTTCTTAAAAGATAATATTTACTAAATGTAAAAATACAAAAATAAGGTATAATATGGAAATATCTAACAAACAAAGAATGCTTATATGCACTTGCGGTACTTACGAAACTGCTGTACAATTATCAAAAATTATGGTAACTGAAAAATTAGCTTCCAAGTGCTCGATACTTCCTCATCTTTCAAGCTTTTACTCTTGGGATAATAATATCCAAGAAAAACACGAATACTTTATTCTAATTTTTACAATAGAAGAGCTATTAGAAGCAATTGAAAATAGAATTTCAGAATTTGGTTTTGATAATGATAATCAAATCATTGCATTCAAAATTAGCGACATTAGTTCATTCTTTAATGAATGGTCTGAAAGCATTTTAAAATAACTTCGTATGAAACCTAAAAATATTAAAACTAGTAATATAAATTTCTTACCTATCAAAGATTGGAAAGAAGACGAAAGACCAAGAGAAAGACTAATGAAATATGGAGCAGAAGCTCTGTCTGATGCCGAACTAATTGCTATTATTTTTGGCACTGGCACACTTGGGCAAACTGCAATTGATATATCTCGCCGAATTTTAATACAATTCGATAATCTAATCACACTTGCTAAATGCGATTTTAGCGAATACAAAAAGGTTAATGGAATTGGAAATGCAAAAGCTGTTACTCTAGCCGCAGTATTTGAATTGTCGCGTAGAATTGAGATACCGCCTTTCTCTGAAAAGAAAATATTTAGATCTCCAGAAGACATCGCTACATACTATATTCCAAGATACAGAGATAATAGAATTGAAGTTTTCAAAATATTACTACTTAATTCGTCAAACCAAATATTTAGGGAAGTAGTGGTAAGCGAAGGTTCGCTAAATTTAAGTATTGTTCATCCTCGAGAAGTATTTAGACTAGCAATTACAGAAAGTGCTGCATCTGTTATGCTTATGCACAATCATCCATCAGGCAATCCAGAGCCTTCTAACGAAGACATTAGAATAACTAAACAATTAGTAAGTGCAGGTGAAATTCTGGGGATCAAAGTAATTGATCATATTATTATTGCTGGTAGCAAGTACACTAGTTTTTTATCAAAAGGCTTAATATAAAATGAAAGACAAAACTAAATTCCATAATTTAAAAAATGATTATGATAACTATCAAAAAACAATATTAAATAATGGAATTACTATTATTACTAATAAAGTATCCCAATACACATCATTTGCATTAGGAGTTTTTATCAATGCTGGTTCGCGTGACGATTCGCCGAATACTAGTGGTACCGCACATTTTGTAGAACACCTAATCTTCAGAAAATCTAAGAAATATAATTCTAAGCAAATAGCCAACAAATTTGAAGAATTTGGTGCTTATACCAATGCTTATACTACACAAGAAATTACCTGCTTTTATGTGAGAGCATTAAAACCGCATATTAAAAAATCTATTAATCTACTACTTGAGATTGTACTAAATCCGGATTTTAACGAAACAGATACTAATATAGAGCGAAAGATAATATTAGAAGAAATCAAATCTTATGAAGATGATATAGAAGAAAATATCTCAGATATAGGTGACAAACTTCTATTCGGAAATCATTCATTAGGTAATCCAATACTAGGCTCAATCAATTCAATAAAATCCATTACAATACAAAACCTAAACGATTTTCATAAAAAATTTTACAACCCTTCTAATATTATTATTAGTATAGTTGGTGATATAGAACACCACAAATTATGCGAATATATTGAAACACAACTCAATACATTTGAGCTAAACAAAAAATATAAAAATGAAAGAATAATACCGACTATTGGTCCTGTACAAAAACAAATAGTAATTAAACATATTCAGCAATCTCATATACTTTTACTGCACCAAATCCCAGATATTAATAGCCCCGAAAGATACTCAATAGGAATTATGAATACTATTTTAGGAGATGGTATGAGCTCAAGATTATATCAAAATATTAGAGATAAATTTGGGTTTGCATATTCTATTTATTCGTCAGTACAACTATATTCTGATATTGGGGTATTATCAATTTATGCAGCTATGGATTACGAAAAGCTACAAATTATTAAAGACCTCATTATAAAAGAAGTCAATAAACTAAAAAACATTAGCCAAAAAGAATTGAATAGAGCCAAAGAGCAATATATTACAGGTATTACTCTCGACAACGAAAGCCTATCATCAATAATGCAAAATCTTGCTAAGACTGAATTTACTAATGGAAAATATGAGCCCATACAATCTATTTACCAGAATATTCTTACCATCGAAAGTGCTGATATTATTAATTCTGCTAAAAAATATATAATTGAAAAGGATTTTTTCGAATTGTCGATGATTCCCAAAAATAATAAACATAAATAAATTATAGCGAATCAATACTTTCTATATAAAATTAAGTGCAGGCAATATAAAAGTATGTTTTACAAGCCAACCTAATCGGGTTTTATATATATTCAATGTCCTAAAAATGGAAAAATCTGTCTCATAAGTCAGATTTCTATGTTTTCTTTACTATTTCTTAATGAAGAAATAGCAATATATTGGGATAAATATTGAAAAGGGCTATATCACGTAAGTCTATGATAGCAAACGGCTAGCAAGAGCAAGTCATCCTACACTTTTGAAGTGTAGGATGACTGTGAAGAAGTGTAAGACATTTGAGAATTAAAAATTAAATCATTGCTACAGACTTATGAGACAGCCTCTTTTAGAAATAAACTAAATTATAGTTTCTGTCTTATAAGAAAGTATTTATTTATTAACCACCTTATTGATACAACTGTGATAAATCAATATAAATTTGATATTTCTGGATTAATCCATTTTTGAATTTAAATATATTGCAAAATGGAGTTAGTAATTTGGTACCATTGTGGCGTGTATATTCACTAGTTCCATAAATAGCTAATTCTGTTTCATTCTGTATTGAACCATCTATAGTATGATTGATTGATTTGATAGATTTAAAAAATTCATCAACTGCATTAAATATATTAGAACGGCCCACTACTTCTGGAGCATTTCCAAATATAAACGTTCCGTCTTCATTAATAAATGTTGCAAACCTTGCTGCATCTTTCGAATCAATTGCTTCAAATAAGCTATCTAATTGTTCTTTATTCATATAAATCTTAAAATTGTTAAAAATTAATCTAAAAACCCAAATTTTCCTTTTTTGTAGTCAGAGTACGCTTCGTGTATCTCTTCAATCGAATTCATCACAAATGGGCCGTGTGGCACTATATCTTCTTCAATTGGTTCTCCGCCTAATATCAATACCTTAGCATTTGTTTCAGCTTTGATACTCACTTCTGAGCCAATATTTTCAAACAAAATGAAGTGATCCTTATTTATTAAATTTCTATCATTGATAGTAATGGTACCATCAATTACTAACATCCCCAAATTATGTTTGCTATTAAAATTGAAATCAATCTTAGAGCCAGCAATTAGCGTCAAATCAAAAAAATCTATTGGAGAAAAAATATCTGCTTTACCACTTACATTTTTATATTCACCAGCTATTACATTTAAATGAATCTTCTCGTTATCTGATATAAATTTATTACCATCTTTGAATAATAAATCCTGATACTTGGGAGCTGTCATTTTATATTTCTGCGGAAGATTTACCCACAATTGCACCATTTGGCAATTACCACCTAATCTATTGAAATCCTCATCAATATACTCTTTATGCAAAATTCCACTGCCAGCGGTCATCCATTGCACATCATTTACACCTATTACCCCAGAATTGCCTACGCTATCGTGATGAGCTACCTTACCCTGGTATATAATTGTTACAGTTTCTATTCCTCTGTGGGGATGTGCTGCTACCCCTCTTGGTTGTACACTTGGAGGGAAAAAATGAGTACTCTCATAATCCATCAGAAACCAAGGGCTCATTCGTTTTATATCAATACCATTCATAGTAGGAAAAAACCTATGAATTTTAAAACCATTACCAACCCATTGGTAATTCGAAGTTGCAAAAACATTTTCAATATTCCTTGTCATCTCATTTCCTCATAAATAAACCTATTGTAGAGACGATAATAATAAATTAAATTATAATATTCTAAGATGTAAACTCTATAAAGAATTACAAAAATTAAGAGAAAAGAAGCAATTATTCTATTTGAAATATCTGGAATTTCAATTAAAGAAATTTCCGAAATAAAAGGTAGAACAATTTCTGAAGTAAAGACAAGATTAAAAACTTAAGATACTATTCCATTGTCGGAAGTCTTTAAATACAAATTACCTTAAATAATTATATTTATATAGCTATATATTCGTCAATATTGACAGAAATAGATTGTAATGAAATACCTTAATTATGGATAGCATAAACTACATTTTAGATGAATTATATTCAAAAGTACGAAACGGTATCAAACCAGGCTTAGAAAGAACAATTAAATTAGCAGATAAACTTGATAATCCTCAAAATACATTTAAATCAATACATATAGCTGGTACAAATGGAAAAGGGTCTGTAAGCTCAATATTAGCATCTATCCTTATAGAGAGCGGATATAGAGTAGGATTATATACTTCACCACATATTCTCAAATTTAATGAACGTATTCAAATTAACGGTAAATATATCGATGATAAAGATATAATAGATATTTACAAATCTATTAGCCCAATAGCAAATGATATCGAAGCTACATTTTTTGAAATTACTACATTGATAGCCTTTGAATATTTTAAACGTAATAATATAGATATTGCCGTTATTGAAACAGGTATGGGGGGTAGGTATGATTCTACAAATATTATTCAACCATTAGTTTCAATAATTACATCAATTAGTATAGATCATCAGCAATATTTAGGTAATTTTATAGACGAAATAGCTTTTCAAAAAGCTGGAATAATCAAACAAAATATACCGATAGTCATTCAAAATAATACTGAAGAAGTGCTTAAAGTAATTACTGAGGTAGCAGATCAAAAATCTGCACCTATATATTCTAGTAAAAATTATAATATCAATAATATTGAGTATCTAAGCGATATTACTATGATGTTTCAAATTATTTGGAATAACGAATTAATTAAGATAAATACACCACTTGCTGGTTCTCATCAAATTGAAAATCATAAGACAATCTTTACTGCACTCAAAATCATAGAGAGAGAATTAAAAAATATTAGCAAACAATCAATTATTAATGGAATCAGAAAGGCAAAAATTAATACGAATTTATCTGGAAGATTAGATTTAATATCTCTACACCCAAAAGTAATTATAGATGGTTCTCACAATCCAGATGCAATCTTTCATTGCTTGAATACATTAGAACTATGCAACATTGATTTAAATGACTTCAAATTCTATTTTGCTTGTATGATAGATAAAAATTATTCCGAAATGCTAAATATTATTAGGAAATATACAGATAATATTAATATTGTAAAGATTAATGAAAATAGAGCTGCTACACCCAATATACTATCACAGAAAGCACTGCAATTGAATTACAATGTAATAAATGAAATTGATATTGAGCAATTATTTACTATATTTTCTCAAAAAAAGCAAAATATGTTAATATTTGGTTCATTTTATCTAATATCAGAATTTTTAGAAAAATTTAAAAAATAAAATTAATATTAATACTTTTGACACATATTTATCAATTAATAAATTCAAAAAAAATGATTACACCAAATAATTATAAAATAAGAACAGCTATTATTTCAGTCTCCGACAAGAGCGGTATTGTAGAAT
>JBDHXE010000039.1:0-16408 GCA_039810525.1 Chlorobiota bacterium
CTATATGCTCATGAGGTTTTCCTGTCTTTAATTGAATAAAAACCTCCCATAGTTTCCATTGAGTATCGCTCATTTTAATCTCCTATTATTTATTGATAAACTACTGTTAATTATTATTTTTATTAGCATAGGCTTCTGCGGCCTCTCTTACCCAATTTCCATTTTCATGGGCTTTTTTTCTAGTTTTGATTCTAGCTTTATTTAAAGGTCCATTGCCATTAATTACATTTATAAACTCGTCCCAATTGATTTGACCATAAGAATATGTTTTAGTTTCGGGATTGTATTTTAAATCAGGATCGGGAATAGTAAGCCCTCTAGCTTCAGCTTGAGGTACTGTCATATTAATAAATTTTTGTCTTAAAGATTCGTTTGTTTCTGTTTTAATTTTCCATTTCAGCGACTGTTCACTATGTGTAGAATTTTTTCCATCAGGTCCAAACATTGCTAAAGCAGGCCACCACCAGCGGTTCAAAGCATCTTGTGCCATTTGTTTTTGTTCAGGAGTACCATTACATAATTCTGCTATTAATTCGTAGCCTTGTCTGTTGTGAAAAGCTTCTTCTTTGCAAATTCTAACCATAGCACGTGAGTATGGTCCATAAGATGTTCGCATAAGGCTAACTTGATTGACCATAGCAGCACCATCGACAAGCCAGCCAATAGTACCCATATCAGCCCAAGTCAATGTAGGATAATTAAAGATTGATGAATATTTGGCTCGCCCTTCTAATAAGTTATCTATCATTTCTTCGCGTGAAATACCGAGAGTCTCAGCGGCATTGTAAAGATATAATCCATGGCCAGCTTCATCTTGAATTTTAGCTAATAAAATTAATTTTCTTCTTAATGATGGGGCTCTTGTAATCCAATTGCCTTCGGGCAACATTCCAACTATTTCTGAGTGGGCATGTTGAGAGATCATTCTAATCAAACTTTTCCTATACTCCTCAGGCATCCAATCTTTAGGTTCAATTTTATCGCCTTTGTCGACTTTATTTTGAAACTCTTCTAATTTAATTTCATAAGACATATTTATCTCCCGAAAATTTTTCAATATACTTTTTACGAAATATTGTATATGTTAGTGTTAAATTGTTTATTTTAACATATTACGAGCTATTACTAATCTTTGAATTTCGCTAGTACCTTCGTATATTTCTGTAATTTTAGCATCTCTATAATATCTTTCTGCGTTGAAATCTTCTGTATATCCATATCCACCATGTATCTGAACGCCTTTGTTGGCACAGAACATAGCAGTTTCAGAAGCATCTAATTTTGCCATAGCGGCTTCTTTAGAATAATTTAATTTTAAATCTTTCATTCTACTAGCTCTCCAATTTAGCATCCAAGATGCTTCGTAGCGTGTAGCCATATCGGCTATCATCCATTGAATTGCTTGAAAATTAGAAATTGGCTGATCGAACTGGTATCTTTCTTTAGAATATTTTATAGAATCTTCTAATGCGGCTCTGGCTATACCAAGTGCTTGCGAAGCAATTCCTAATCTACCACCATCTAAGGTAATCATAGCTATTTTGAACCCACCATTAATATCTCCTAGTCTATTCTCATCGGGAATTTCAACATTTTCGAGTATTATTTCTGCAGTTGAAGAAGAGCGAATACCTAATTTATGCTCTACTTTTCCTATTTTGTACCCAGGTATATTTTTTTCTACAATGAATGCTGTTACGCCTTTTGTTTTTAATGATGGCTCGGTAGATGCTATCAATACAAAAACATCAGCTTCTTTTCCATTAGTAGCAAATAGTTTGGAACCGTTCAGTATCCATTTGCCATTTTCGAATTTTGCAGTAGTTTTGGTAGCTCCAGAATCAGAGCCTGCACCAGATTCTGTTAAAGAGAATGATCCAATTTTTTTACCCGAAAGCATATCAGGCAAAAACTTTTGTTTCTGTTCTTCTGTGCCAAATCTATAAATTGGGTCGCAAGTAAGAGATGAATGTGCCGATATAATTACCCCAGTAGATGCGCACCACCTTGATATTTCTTCTATTGCTAAGAAGTATGAGACATAGTCCATCCCAGCGCCGCCATATTCAGTTGGGTAGGCAATACCCATTAGTCCCAATTCTCCAGCTTCGGCAATTATATCTGCTGGAAATAAGTGATTTCTTTCATTATATGATGCTACAGGTGCAATTTTCTCTTTTGCAAATTTTGATACCATTTCTTTGAGCATCAATTGTTCTTCTGTTAATAGAAATTCCATAATTTTCCTTTTCGGTTTTTGTTTTTATAAATATTATTATTTTTTCTTAATTTTTGTAGTTAGTCTGTCCATAAGTTTGAATTAATAAAATACACTGTATATGACAATACTATTAATAATATTGCTGAGACAATCACATTCTTATTTTCAATAAATTGTTGTTTTTTTACAACATTATTAGATAGTGATAGTAGTATAAATGGTATAGCAGGTATAAAATATCTCCCTTGTAGACCAAAAATTACTTTAGAGCCAACGGGCGAAGCTAATGCATAGAATCCTACTACTATTACAGCCATTGTAGCAATTCCAATCCCAAGTATAAAATATCTTTGTTTTATATTAAATTCATTTTTTTCTGTATTTTCTAATAATGCGATAGTTAGTAGAATTAATCCATATATAGTGAGCAATCCTTTGTTCATAACGGTATATGAATATCCAAAACGTCCTAACATTCCCCAAATCCATTCTTTGCCATGGCTTAATATATTCATAAAAATATATCCTAATGATGAGATGGGGTCAGATAATAAAAAGCTAATTTGTCTGCTACCTCCATATACAAAATCATTAACTAATGGTTTGCTTTTCGGTAAATTTAACCCAGATAAGTATGCCCCCCAAGTCCATTTTGGTATAAAATAAGTTAATACCAATGCGAGTATCATAACAAAGTATAGATTTTTATTTTTGAATCTATTTTTAGGTAGTAACAATGCTATGAATGGTATAATTAAGTAGCCATCTTTAGAAAAGTTAATCCATAGTGCAATTAATATGATGATACTAATTTCTTTAATATCTATAGTTTGGTTATCAAAGAATAGTTTGAGTATGTAGGCTATAAGTAGGAATGTCATAGCTAATATTGGTGTATCGTAGGTAATGGAGCTAGCTTGGTATAGTGCCATCGGGTTAAGAGCGACTAATGACATTGTAAGTTTGTGTATAGGTATAATTTTGATAGCCAAAAATACAACTACTAAGTAGAATATCAGTCCACCAGTCCTACCAGCAGATAGTATTGCAATAGGGTTGTCGTCTATTGCTTGTCCTATCGACATACCTATAATAGGTCCTAAATACGCTATTGGAAATATTCCAATAGTTGTGGCAGGGTAAAATACTTTTTTATCTGGATCTAATGGAATCATTTTTGCTTGGTCAATATTTTTTCTAGATATTTTTTGCCCTGCATTATAATTGATTCCTTGTGTAGAATGAACTATATTGAATAAGTTTATTGGTAGTTGTAATCCTACTATGCCATTGTGTACTGAAGGGTCAAAATTTCCTAATGAATATTCGTATGCCAAGTAGAAGTGTCTGTCTTCGTCATTTGAGTGAAATGGAGGATTTGCATAAACTATCATCAAACCAAATAACAACCCAAATATTAGAAAAATAAATTGGGGTTCTATTTTATTTACATCGTTAATTATTTTTGGTGTCTGCATTTTGTCCTTGTGATTTAATTTGATTAATTAAATTAGCTGATTGCGCATCTTTTGGGTTCATTTTAATTGCTTGATTTAAGAAATACAAGGCGCTATCTAAATTATGTTTCTTATAATATGTAAGGCCTACAAAATAAAATATTTCACTATCTCTATTATTGGCTTGATATGCTTTATACAAATATTGTAATGCGCTATCAGAGCTACCAAAATTTGCATAAAAACTACCTATAGTCTTATTTAGAAATGGATGCGAAATTAGGGAATTGGTATATTTGAATGTTTGGAGTGCTTGTAATGTATCTTTGTTATCAAAAAATGCTTGTGCTTTTCTAATTGTTTCTTTTAGCATAATATCTATAGCGAATGGATCAATTTGATTTACTGTGCCACCTCCACCTTTTTTGTAAGCTAAGTAGGCATTTTGAAATGCAGAGTCTGGCATTCCTAATGCATTAAACATTATAGCTGTATTAAGATATAGCCGTCCGTGGTATGGGTAGGTATCTCTTATTTTTATCATTTCTTTTAGTATTCTTAAATATTCGTTTCGTCTTATATTGGGATCGCTTATTTTTTTGGTTGATTCAAATTCAGCACCTACAACATCCCACGTATTTTTGAAATCTGTTTTTGGAGCAATTATAATACCTAAAAATATGACTACAAGAATAGCGTATATAATTAGTGCTGGGTGCTGTCTATTAGCTTGGTCATTTTTCTTTAAATTATTGTCAGAATTTACAATTTCGTTTTGTTCATTCATAATTTTTTAAATAATTGTAAAATATAAAAAGACAAAATTACTAAGTATTTTTATAAATTTAATAATATTTTTCATATGTATTGCAATTTCGTTCTAACTTATTAGTTTAATAGCAATAATTAATACAATGATTAAAATTGGTACAAGAAAAAAAAATCAGAATTGCTATTGAATTAAGCTATTCTGATAATTTATCATATTATATTATATTCAATTAATTTGTTTGGTTTGAATATATGTGTAATTATTGAATGTTTTCGATAACTCCAAGTAATGAATTGTATCTATATTTGATATACCATTCTTTCTTCGAGTTATTTACCCTTAGTTGCCAAAAATTGTAGTTTCCTTCTTGTCTATCGCCATATTCATCGAGTTTTAAACTGCCTGTAATCCCAGTCATATTATTGCAAGTCATCGTTATAATCAATAATGGGTTTTGTGATGGGTCTAATTCATATTCTTTTAGTGAATTAAAACTAGCATATACTGCATCGTAGGCATTATAAGCATAGCTTTCTGGCTCACGTCCTATTTTATTAATTAAATTTGTTCTTACATTTTTTAAATTATCATCATTTTCATTAATAGGAGCATATACTGGACATACTAAATTTGTTTTTTGAGCGAAGGTAAATGCTTCTGGATTATTTAGTATTGTAGAATTTAAGGCATAAGCAGATGTACCTATCCAATTGATATCACCTAATAATGTTTTGTTAGTAGAATTAGATAGTATGTCTGTCCCTTCGTTAAAACAAGCTAAGTATATAGCAATTGAACTAAGTGGATTATTTTTTGATATTTTGCTAATATTGCTTTCAATATCATTAGTTAATTGGTCAAAATCAGTTTGATCTATTTCATATTTTAAATTATTTAGTAATTTAAATGATTTATTTTGGCTTGATTTATTTAATTCCTCATACAAAGAGTTACCCCAATTATCATTTCTATTAACTGAGCTAATATTCGAGTATCCATTCATTTCAAAGTATTTAGAGACTGCTTCTATTTGATGATAATCATTGGTGGCCAATCTAATTATATTGTCATTTTTGATGGCAAGTGAAATAGATACACTTGATGGGCTTATCAAAACCATTTTGTTGAGTGAAGCATAGCTTTTAATATTGTCAAGCTCGGCGCTTGAGTATGGTCCTATTACATAAGTGATACCCATAGATTTAAGCGATTTTAACTGGTTGAGGGCATTTTGTGGATCTGTACCCGTATCTAATATTTGTACTTCTATTTTTTTTGTATTGTTTGATTGTGCATTTATATCATTGATTGCAAGTTCTATAGCAGCTCGCATACTTTCTCCAGCAGAACTTGCGGAACCAGTTAGGGGTAGTAAAGCTCCTATTTTATAAGCATCGTTATTAGTGCTGGTTGGGTTATCACTACATGATGATATTAATGCTATAAATATAAATAAAGAGAATAAAACGGTATGTATCTTAGATACTTTTGAAAATAAAAATTTATTCATTTTGCACTGCCCTAAAAATATTAAGAATAGAATTACTTTTAATAGTGCAAATATAGTTTATTTTCTTGTATTGCAATATATATAATATTTATTTATTTAATTATACCTAATGCAAATTGTAGTTGTTTTTGAGCAAGAATATAATCATAAAATCCTGATATTTTATTAATTTGTGCTACAATATATTGATTGTTCGCTATAGTTAATTCTGTAATTGTAGCTGCACCAACACTGTATTTCTCTTTCATACTAGTGTAGTTTAATTCTGCCGATTTGACACTTTTATTAGATATATCAATTTGTTTTTCTGCTGATTCTAAATTAAGAAACGCGGTTTGAACATCGGTCTTAATCTGTTGTTCTAATTTTTTATTTTCTATTTCTGCTTGGATAAGTGAGAGTTTGGCAGATTCTACATTGTAATTAGTAGTAAAATTGGTAAAAATAGGTACGCTTAAATTAAGTGATATAAATGAGCGACCATATTGGCTAAAAGATTCGAATTCATTATGGCTCCAATTCCATCCACCTGAAGCAGATACAGTGGGCATATATCCGCTATTAGCTCTTTCTATTCCATTCTTAGCTGTTTGATAATTATATTGTGATGATTTAAGATCATTTCTATTTTCGAGGGCAGTATTTAATGCAGAATTATATGTGCTGATATTACTTTTGAACAATTTAATATCTTGGTCTGATACGAAGTTTGGTATACTAGATTCTTGGAATTCAACATCATTATCGGGATTCAATCCCATTACTGTAAGTAGTATTGATTTAGCTGTTAGTAAATTATTCTCAGCTTTTACTAAGTCTATTTCTTTTTGGCCAATAGTAGCTTCTTGCGCATATATTTCAGTTATAGAAGATGCTCCAGCTTGGTATTGTGCTTTAATTTTTTCTAATTCTTGATTTGCTACTGATAAATCTTCTCTCATAATTTTAACTATTTGAGAGGATTTAACGACCTCTATATAATTTTTATAAATCTGATTTAGTACATTTTTAGAAATATATTTTGAATTTTCTATAGAAGCTTCAAGATTATTTTTAGCTGCAGAATATATAGCTTCGCGCGAAAATCCATCAAAAATATTCCAATTTGCTTGTGCTTGCATATAATAGTTATTTGGGTTTTGTGCTGCTATTGGTATTATTACTCCTCCTACATTAACTGAACCTGCTGCATCAGGATTTAGTGTACGAGAATACCCCATATTAAAACCTATAGAAGGTAAATAATTACCAAATGCTTGTACTATTTCATAGCTTGCTGTATTATTTTTGGCTTCACTTAGGCTGATATCATAGTTTTTCTGGTAAGCTATTTTAATACAATCTTCTAATGTATATATTTTTACATTACCTTGTTGAGCAAATGTAGATATTCCACTTAGTAATAAAAGAATAATTATTTTTTTCATCATAATTCCTAATTATAATATTTTTTATACGAGAATTAAAGCATTTTTGTTTCTATTTAGCAATTATTATTTTGGATATGTTATAATTTCACTTTTTGTGCCATTTTCTGCGACAGCTCTAATTTTGAATTGAAAATTCTTTGATAGGTCATTTGGTATAATTTCAAATACTTGCTTAAAAATCAAATTTTTATTATCTGGTGCTTGCTGTGCACCTATGATTTCTCTAATTTTGGCATTTCCTTCCATTAGCTCTATGTTTTTGATATAGTTCGGTGAATTATTGTAAAATCCGTAAGAATTTGTAAAGATTCTTATTTGGTTATATCCAATTTCTGTAATTCTATATATTTCGGGTATTTGATAACTTAAAATCTTAAGGAAATACTTTTGACCGAACAAACTACCTGAGATATATCTTTCTAATATAAAGGTTTTGCCTGTATCGCTTATTTGTGGGGTAAATGTAATTTCTGCGTTATTTTGGCTTCGTGCTATTACTTTACCCTCTGATGTGGTAAGAATAGAATATGCGGATTTACCAGATATAAGTGGTATTTTGGTATTAATTCTGTATGTAATTAAAGGATAAATTTTGTTTGGAATATCGGGCTCATCGATTAATTGTGGTACTACTCTAAATTCTTTAATAGATTCTATTCCATCAGTATGGCGTACTACTTTAATTTGAACTTTAAGTGTACCATATCCTGGCGCTTCACCTTTTATGATTATTGAATTTTCTCTATACCCAGCAATTTTGGCACTCCCTCCTATTTTATCATTGGGTTCTCTAATTATTTTCAACTCTGGTTGTTTCCTCAAATCAGTTTCGAGATTCAATCCAAATATAGTGATCTCATTTTCCCAGTCTGCGTATGCTATAGTTTGTATAATTTCTTCTCTTGGTAGTAATAATAAGTTGCCTCTATTATTAATATTTTGAGTATTAATTGGAGCTTGCTCATTGTTTTTGATTGCTGATTTTGGTATATTTTCTTGATCTTGAGCTACGAGTTGCAAATTGGAAGCGTAATCAAAATTGAGGTTGATATTAAATTTGAGTTTATCTTCTACTATTTGACCATAGGTAGCACTATCAAGTGATGTGGCATTGGCAATAACGGTAACAGCGTAGTTTTTGCTTCTTCTATCCACTACGTTTGGTATCCACTTGAATTGTGCTATTTTATTATCATCAAAATATTTAAAGCTGAAGACTTGAGACTGATTACTATCGCTTTGGTCTAATGTAACATTTTGTTTTGATTGAATATCTTCTATAATAAATTTGTATTCTATTTTTTTTATATTGCCTGTAAAAAATATATTATTTATCGAATCAATTTTTACTTTTTTAATACCATTTGAATCTAAAAGAAATCGAGCATTTAATGATTGTTTTTCTAATTTTATAGAGAAAGGTATTTGCAATAATTGGTTATTTTTTTTATTATCATTTGTTGAATCACGACCTGGAATGAGCAATATTAGTGCTGCTAAATATAGCACAAAATATATTTCAATTATTCTTTTCTTACGTTTATATTGCTTATTTATCATTAATAATTTTATCCGTAAATATCTTAGCAAGTTCTTTACGAACGGCTTTTTCTATTTCTTCTTTCTTTAATTGTGATAATTGATTATTCAGATTTTCGAAGCTATCTTTTAATTTGTTAATTTCTATTGCTGTATTATGCATAGCAGTCAGCATTTCATTATTAGGCTGTATAGTTAGGTTAATATTATTGACTAATTGGTCATTTTTGATTATTAGATCTTTTTGCAGATTAATCATTTCGCTATATTTATTAGACAATTCATCTAATTTAATAGTACTTGTAGCAAAATCAGTTGCAATTTCACCTATTTCTTCTACTAATATTTGTGATTGATCATCGCTATTTTCTAAGCTAAACTCTTCCTCAGGTGTGAATAACATTACTACAAACATTAGTAGTAGCATACAAGCTTCAAAAATAACACCACATATTACAATTGTATCTGTCAGAAGTGTGCTAAATCTACGTAACCCAATGAGAACTAATAATACTGCAGCTCCAAAATAAACAAACGAGTTAATTGTAGAAAAATAATATCTATTGACAACTTCTTCCATCCATAGGCTTACCCCTCTTACAAATCCTAAACTATGCTCAATTTCATAATCTAAGTTAGAATATTTATTAATATCTTTTTCGACTGTGCAAATTCGGAATAAAACAAATAATACATAGAGACTGCTATACTGTTTTTTGTACTTTAGTTCAAAAAACAATTCTTTCAGTGCTTTTCTGCCATCAATAGAAGCTAATATATCAATAGTTTTCATAATGTTTAGGTTTTTGTTTTAAAAATAGTAATCAATCCTATAAATAAAAAGATAATATTTGCTAACCAGCCTGCCAAAATTGGATTGATTCCATAAGCATATCCCATTGTCTGGCTTACTTTGATAAAAATCAAATAACTGAAAGCAATAATCATAGCAGCACCTATTTGTATAGCAATACCTCCTTTTCTCTTAATAGAAGCAAATGGCACGCCAAATAGTATAACAATAATATTAGCAAATGGGAATGCCCATTTGCCATAATAGTCTATCATCAGTAGTCTTACGTCTTTGCCCCCTTGTTTCATCATATTAATATAATCATACAAATCATAATAGTTCATTATATCGGGTGATTCTTGTAATTTACTAATTTGATTATAAGAAATATTAATTTTGATGGAATATTCGCTCATTCTTTGTATATCTATACTATGCCCTTTATATGTTCTAATAATAGCATCTCTCATTTTCCATAAATTAGCAATAGAGTCCCATTTCATATCGGCACAATCTATTCTTTTTGTTAATCTTGGTGATAATTCATCAGTGAAATATTCTACAGATACTCTACTACCTGTTTTGGTAGGTTCATCATAATATTGCATCAGTATATTAGTGGTTGGGTTATCTCTAAAGTATAGATTGTATATAGGGCCGCCATTTCTGTTGATATTAAGGTATTTTAGTTCAATATTGTCTTTAGCTTTATTTGCTTTGGGTACTACCCAGCCATTGAAATATAATTGAGCAAGACTCAATAATATAGATAGTATTACAATAGGCATCATAAATCTATATAAGCTAATTCCACCAGATTTCATAGCTATAATTTCATTAAGTGTGCTCATTCTACCAAATGTAAATAGTGTAGCAAGTAGTGTAGCTAATGGTAATAATAATTGTATTATTGCTGGTACGAAATTAATGTAATACTTCATTATTACAGCGAACCCTACATTTTGATTAAGAAAATCATCGAGTCTTTCAAAAAGGTTTACTATGATAAAAATTACACATAGTGCTACCATAGCAAATATTAAAGTTGATATGAAGCTTTTGATTATATATCTATCAATTAATTTCATCAATTATTTCTAATTCCCAATTAATAGTTTGATCTAAAGAAGTTGCTAAAATAATATTTGATTTTGTTAAACTCCCATAATTTTGAGATATTTCAATTTCTCTTATTTCGACTTTACTATTATAGAAAATAAATTTTATTTGAATATTATTAATTATAGTAGTTACTATATTATTATCAAGATTTGTAATAATGACAGCTGGTGAGAGTATATTTCTAATAATTTTTATCTTATCGGAATTACATTTATCTTCAAAATATATTTTTTTATCTTCAAATCTGATTGTTCTCGAAGTTTCACAGTCAAAGAAATAATGCTTGGAAGAGATATAGTTTTCTTCAATTTGGTCAAATTTCATTTTTTGTTTATCAATTAACCAAAATAATAACTTGTTGTTATCAATAGGTATATCTCTTTGCTCTAAATTATCAAGTTGCAAAGTATTATGGTAAACTATGCTTCTAAATTGATTCCTTAAATCAGGGAAGGCAGTATAATTGAAAGTTCCACTATCTATAATAAAATCGTTGTCTAATATTTGTAATGTATAAGATGTAATATCGTTGTGCTGATGGGCGCCTCGATTTTTTTTACTAAATTGACTTGAGTAATAATGAAAGTTATATTTATCTTTTATAATATTATATATGCCAAAAAATGGGAATGAATCTAATTGAATTAATTGAAATTCAAAATATTTAGCAATTATATTGATTAATTCATTATGCTCGGTATAATTATTAATATCTGTATCTAAGCTATATTTGGAGATAGTAAATGGGAGATGAAATCGGAAAAAATAGCCTGAGTCATTATCTCCGAAATTTTGTATTCTATCGCTGTTGATATTATTAATAGAAAAAATAAATATTCTAAATATATTATTATATATTTTGTCTAAAAATTCAGTAATTTTCTTGGTTTGCCATTGAGAATTTATCAAAAAGTAAAGTGTAGTATTAAGCATTTCTAATGTAAAATAATGATATGGTAGCGATCCTTCAAAATTACCGCCATCGTTAAGGAATTGGTATTCTATTTCATTCTTAAATTGATTTAAATAGTTATCAAAATCACTTGATAGGCTATCATCGTTCAGAAATAATAGTATTATTAGTAATGATGTAATATTGGCAAAGTAATGGTTACCTCTTATTCCACTACCCCACTCTAAATTATTCTTTACAAAGTGGTAATGGTTATAAATTGATTCAATAAATGCTCTATCAAATTCGAAATCAAAATTATAGTTTTCTGATTTGAATAAGCTATAGGTAATAATCCAATTAATAGCACGAATGCCGGGGTCCATAGCAATTTTCCATTGAATACCGTATTGAGGTGGATTGCAAGCTATGAAGTCTAATATCTGATTCCTATATTCATTAGCGTATTTATCATTATCAGTATATTTCCACATATAATAGAAATTTACTAAATGTTGCATTCTTCCAAGTTCCCATGGATGTTTGACATCTACCCCAATTATATTACCAAAATGATTATCTAATGATAATTTGTTTTCATCCCATCTATACCCTGTTCTAAAATCTCTTTGCCAATCAATTAGCTCGTAGTCTATTGGCAATAATTCGATTATTTTTTGTGAATATTTTTTATTAGGATTATTGATTTTATTTGCAATATGAATGAATTTATCTTTTTGCATAATATTATCAAAATGGACTCCTCTGTAATCTAGATATGTGCTATCTAATGATATTTTTACCCAACCCGAACCCAACAAGTTGAATTGGTGGTTGATATATTTTTCGGATAGATTATATAATATATCATAGTTGGACTCTATGTAGTTGGTGATATATAATTCACTTTTTAATTTATCAATAGTATGGATAAAGTAATCGTAATTAATCATATTATTATAATTTTGATATGTTGTAATAAATTTGATAGTATTTCTTATGTATTTCCTTTTCACAAAAAAAGCTAGCTTTCTGATAATTTTTTTAATCAGTGTGGATAATGGAAATGTTTTTAATATTATGGATAATTTTTGCAAATACTTTTTCAGAAATTCAAAATTAAAATTTATTTAGCGATTTTTCGTAAAAACTATTTTAATTTTACTTAATTATATATTTAAGGTATAGAAATGGCTTTTGCAGTATCAGCAAGTACAGATATAGATGATTATGAAATATTAATCCGTAGAAGAGGTGATTTTGATTATGCTTCTTATTGCCCTCAGCTTAATTTGATGTTGGTTGGCTCTTTTGTAGAAGAAGTTGAAAATTTAATGTACGAGAAAATCAAAAATCATATAGAATCTTTGAAAGCTAATAATAGCCATCCAATTAACAATTAATAATGCTTAAATTAATAATGGATAGAAAGGAATTCTTAAAAGTATTAATTTTTCTTTTTATCCTTATTTTTTTTATTCTGATTACTCAGCAAATTTTATCAACTTATTTAATTAGTATTAATTTTGATTTTTGTATATCGAGTATTTTAGCTACTGTGATAGTAAGTAATTTATTTGATAAGCGATTAATTCCCCAGTTCTTAGTATTCGAGCACTTCTTGATAAAGAATTTAATTATAGTGTTGATAATTTCAATATCAATATTATCAACTATTTTTGCGATTAAATATTATTTGTCAAATTTTGTAATCAATAATCATATAATTTTTCATCAAGTTATAGATTTGATGTTATCTATGCTCTTTGTGGCAATATACGAAGAGATAGTTTTTAGAGGCTTACTTTTTGAATGGATTTATAGTAACTTTGGCTCTATTGTAGCAATTTTATTTACTTCAATAATATTTTCACTTTTTCATTTTTATAATAATGGTTTCGATCTGCTTTCATTTTTAAATGTATTTTTAGCTGGTGTAATGTTTGCATTTTTATTTTATAAAAGTGGTACAATATGGCTTTCTATTGTTTTTCATTTTATCTGGAATGTGAGTTTACCATTATTTATAGATTCATCTCTTAGTGGCTATTCGTATATATCTATAATTCATTTTCAAAATCAATATGAGTTTGCTAATAATTTATTATTCGGAAGTGAATTTGGCTTAGAGTCTGGATTAATAACGACTCTGGCTATACTGTTAGTGCTGATATTAACGGCTAAAATGATAAAAACTTCCCCATATTACGAAGCTATCCGGCTTAAGAAATTATACAAAGTATAACTATTACTTTGCCTTTTCGTCTAATTATCAAAAATATTATGATATCTATGAGATTAATAAAAAAATATTTTATATTGATATTGGCCTTATTACTTGGCGCTAATTACAATTTATTGTCGCAATGGGCAATATTGACTCAAGAAGCTGATAGTTTAGTAAAGGTAGGTTCGGATTATATTTATAATGTGCAGTTTGATAAAGCTGAGGATACTTTTAAGGAATTAATTGTCAAATATCCTAATCATCCAGCAGGCTATTTTTTAGATGCTATGATAGCTTGGTGGAAAATAACTTTATTCCGTAATACTAATCAATACGATAAACCTTTTGAAGAGAAGATCCAAAAAGTAATAGATAAGTGTGATGATCTTTTGGATAAAAACCCTAAGGATATTAATGCTTTATTTTTTAAAGCAGGGGCTAAAGGTTATAGAGGTAGATATTTTGCACAGAAGCAAGAATGGATAAATGCTGCTACCGATGGTAGTTCGGCTTATAATTTGATGATAGAATGTCAGAAAATGGCTCCAGGTAATCATGACATTATGTTGGGAACTGGTATATATAATTATTTTGCTCAGGCAATACCAGAATTGTACCCTCTTACTAAACCTTTGCTCGCATTTTTGCCAAAGGGAGACAAACAGCTTGGAATTTATCAATTAAGAGCATCTTCTCGATTAGCACGCTATGCTTCTGTAGAAGCACGTGTGGTATTATTACAAATCTATTATACCTTCGAAAAGGATAATGATTTGGCAGAAAGTTCTGCGGAAGAATTATTTACTAGATTTCCAAATAATCCATATTTTCACAGATATTTGGCAAGAATTTTGGTAAGAAAGGGCAAATATGACGAATTTGAAGCTATGTGGCGTAATATTTTAGTAAGAGCTATGGACAAGAGGCTATGTATTATATTGGTCTGTCTCTAATGAGAAGGAATGATTTGGATGGTGCTTTAAAATATTTTAAAAAGGCCGAAGAAGGTAGTTTAGTTTTAGATAAAGATGAAGAAACAGGTTTTTTTGTAAATACTATTTTATATATCGCAAATATTTATGAAAAACAAGACAATAAGAAACTTGCCATATCTTATTATAACAAATGTTTAAAAATGAAAGAATACGATAATTCGCATAGTAAAGCAAGTAGTAGTTTGAAACGATTGAAGCAACAATAAAATGAAATATATATTAGTATGTACATTATTTTTGATTATATCATTTATAAATACATATTCTGAAGTTCAGAAGGAAACTAAAGTTAAAATAGGTATTGATGTATTAGTTGAGAATAATTTTCAATTGATTGCCAATAAGAGAATTGCAGTATTGGCTAATTATACAGCTCGAGATTCTAAGGGTAATGAAACTGTAAAAATATTACAATCAAGCAATAAGTTCGATTTTAAATATATTTTTACTCCCGAGCATGGATATTTTACTAATGTTCCTGCTGGCCAGTCTGTAGAGAATGATTCTATATATGGTATTCCTATATATTCTCTATATGGGAATGTGAGAAAGCCTGCACAGGTATTGATGAATGATATTGACGTAATTTTGATTGATATCCAAGATATTGGTGTGCGCTCTTATACCTATATTAGCACTATTTATAAAACTATGCAACAAGCGGCTCAATTCAATAAAGAAGTTATTATTTTAGATAGACCTAACCCAATAGGCGGATTGATAGTAGATGGTAATGTATTGGATTTGAAATTTAAATCTTTTGTAGGTATTATTCCTATTCCATATATTCATGGATTAACGATTGGTGAGCTTGCCACTATGATAAATGATGAAGGATGGCTTGATGGTAATGAGACTCGGTTTTCGAAATGTAAATTAACTGTTGTTAAAATGAAGAATTGGAATAGATGGATGAGTTGGGAAGATACTGGTTTGGAATGGTATCCTACATCTCCTCACGTACCTTCATTGGAGTCTGTAAGGGGCATTGCCACACTTGGAATTTTTGGTGAATTGGGGTTTGTAAGTATTGGTATAGGTACTACTTCTCCATTTCAATATATTGGGCATAATATGTTTGAGCCTAATAAATTACAATATATTTTGGATAATTTATTGTTAAATGGTATCAATATCAATATTACTAAGTATAGACCATTTTATGGTTTTAGCAGTGGGAAGGATATTTGGGGCTTTTATTTAAAATTCCCTTTAAATAATGAATTTAAACCATATACTTCAGGAATTAAGATTTTTAATGAGTTAAAGAAATATTATCCTAAGTTGTTTGATGAATCCACTATTGGTAAAAAACAAATTGAAATGTTTGACAAGGTAACTGGAAGCGACGAATTATTTAAGTTGATTTTTAGTAAAAAAGACAATAGCGAATTAATAGAAAAGTTTCTTAATAAAGGGTTGAATAATTTTTTAATTTTAAGAAATAAGT
>JBDHXE010000040.1:0-16108 GCA_039810525.1 Chlorobiota bacterium
GTATTCCTTGTAAATTAGTAATAGTAGTATTTAGAGCTTCTTTCAATACATTCCATATACCCTTATATTCCAATACAATGCTATCGGTAAAGTCAAATTCACTTACTTTATTCAAAACTTCGGTCATTCTATTCAGAGGCTTATCTATAGATGCTATCATATTATTAATACCATTTATAATATCTTTGTAAGCACCATCAAATTTGTTAATATTGCCTCTTTTTGATAGATCACCTACCAAAGATGCATCTATCAACATATTAAGTTCGCTTATTACATTTAATAAATTCTCCTTAATCCTATTAGTAGTTATATTAGCTGTTGCTTGTTTACCAGGTAGTTGTCTTAATACTGATTTAAAATCACCAGCTCCATATTCATCTATTATGTCTAATATTTCTGAGGTTAAATTTATATAATAATGTACTGCTGAGTCTAATCCATTACCCATAGTAGCATATATACCACGAAACATTGAATTGTTAAAATGATATTCTATATCACCCAAGTTGTGCTGATTTTGGAAATTGTCTATTTCTGCAACGAAATTATTTAAATTATCTATTAATCCATTGATACTTACTTGTATCTTGTTAAAATCACCCTTATAGTCTTCGTTCATTTTAGCTGGTATATTGCCTTGACTAATATTAATAATATATTCAGAGGCTTTATTTAATGGGCTTATTACATTATCCAACATTTGATTTAATCCCATTACAATTTCCTTATATTCGCCCTTTTATTTGGCAATATCAATTCTGCTACTTAAAATTCCATTCTGAGTATTATTATTTAAGTTAGTAAGATCATTTACTACTTCTTGTAAGTTATTTAGCATAGCTTTCGTACTAATTATTAATGTATCGTTGCTTGATCGTTCTATTAATTTAACGTTAAAATCACCATTAGAGATTTTAATTAAATCATTAGAAATTGAATTTGTGCTATCTATTAAATGATTAAGGTTGTTCTTAATTTCATTATAATCACCCTTGTACTCATCGCTTATACGTGGTGGTATATCACCTTTGCTTATTCTATCTACATATTCGGCAGTTACATTAAGTGGACCTATTACATTATCCAATGTTTGGTTGATGCCCTCTACTAATTTCCTAAAGTTACCATTATGCTTAGTAGAATCGGCTCTTGTATCTAATTTACCTAATGCTGCTGCTTCTGCAAGCATAAATGAATCTGACATTAGACTATCCATTGTTTCGATTAATTGGTTAAGATTGTTTTTAATTTCATTAAAGTCGCCTTTATATTCTTCTTTTATCTGAGGAGGAATATCGCCTTTGCTTATTCTATCTACATATTCAGCAGTTACATTGAGAGGGCCAATAACCGCATCTAATGTTTGATTAATACCTTCAATTAATTTTCTAAAGTTGCCATTATGAACAGAAGCATTAGCACGTTTATCGAGTTTACCTTGAGTAGCTGCATCTACAAGCAAAAATGAATCTTGAATAAGAGTGTTCATTGTATCTATCAATTGATTAAGATTATTCTTAATTTCATTAAAGTCGCCTTTATATTCTTCTTTTATCTGAGGAGGAATATCGCCTTTGCTAATTCTATCTACATATTCGGCAGTTACATTAAGAGGTCCAATTACAGCATCTAACGTTTTGTTGAATCCGCCTATCAGATTAGCATATTCACCTTTATAATGTAATTCGTTTGCTCTACGGTCTAATTTGCCGTCTGCTGTATCTTGAGCTACTAAGTCTAATTCACTTATCATACCATTCAAATTTGATGACATTACACGCATAGATGCAATCAATTGCCCCGTCTCGTCTTTAGCATTATTCTCAAGGTTTACATTTAGGTTGCCATTAGCTATATTATCGAGTGCATCTACAGCTTGCTTGATAGGTTTTGTAATTTGTTTAGTGATTATTATAGCGATAGCAATTGATAATACTATTGCTATAATAGTAAGCGCCAGAATAAATATAAACGAAGAATCATATTCTTTGTTAGCATTTACTGCTGTACTATCGAACAAATCATTCTGATATTGAAGTAATTCGTGTAGAGCCGCAAAATAATCGTCTTTATATTGAGAGAGGCTGCCGAATAAAATATTCTCTGTTTCATCTTCTGTATTTACTCCATTTACCCCGTTCATTTTTATTAGTTTTATCACATTGTTTCTCTCATCTACATATATTTTCCTTTTTGCTTCGAGATTGTTTAATAATTGTTTTCCCTTTTCCATTTTGATAAAATGTCTGAGACTGTCTACATATAAGTTAATTGATGTATATACCCCCGGTAGTTTGTCTAATTCTGCCTTGATTAATTCAGGCTTCTCCGTTATTATTGAGTTTCTTATTGCCATTTCTCCAAAATTGACAACATCAATTATGCTGTTCATCCATTTTGTTTTCGGGAATTTGTCGTAAGCTGCGTCTTTTATGTCTGAATTTAGATTAGACATATTATAAATTCCCTCTGCAGCTATTACAGCAAGAAAAACTATAACTACTGCAAATCCTAATTGTAATTTAGTACCTATTATCATAACATTTCCTTGTATTATTTAAATAAATATTTTGATACTTCTTTTAATATTAAATTAATGAATTATTTTTTAATATTATGCTTTTTTTTTTATGCATTTTTAAAAAACATCACTTTTTTTTAAAAAATATTTATAATTAGCTACCTAATTGGTAGTAAAATGTTGTATTGCTCAAAAAATATTAAGAAATATATTGGAATTAGGTAAATGATAATTACTTCTTAATTCTATCTAAATTAAATTTTTTAATATAAAAAGCTATATATATTCGTTAATAAATATACAAGAATGAATATGGTGAGAAACAAAAATGGAAATTAAATCATTAGAAAAATTTATAAAAATAGCTAAGGGTAAGGCAATCAAGAGAATAGTAGTAGCTGCTGCCGAAGATGATTCTGTGCTATTAGCTATAAGAGATGCAGTAGAAGAGCAATTAGTACAGCCAATATTGGTAGGAGATATTAGCAAAATCAGAAATATAGCTCACTTAATCAACTTTAATATAGATAAATACGAAATTATAGATGAAAAAGATCCAAAAATATCTGCAAATATAGCTGTGAGCCTTGTAAGACAGGGTAAAGCAGATATACTGATGAAAGGTTTAGTAAAAACAGCTGATTTTCTACGAGCAATTTTAAATAAGGAAAGTGGTTTGAGAAAAGGCGAATTATTGTCGCATATTGGTTTTTTTGAGTTGCCAACTTATCACAAACTATTAGCTTTGACCGATGCTGCACAAAATATAGCACCCGATCTAAACGAAAAGGTATCAATACTACGCAACTCAATAGATTGTTTTCATAAATTAGGAATAGACAACCCAAAAATAGCAATGATTGCCGCAGTAGAAACAGTTAATCCCAAAATGCCATCTACAATAGATGCTGCTGCAATTGCTATAATGAATAAGAGAAATCAAATAGGAAACTGCACAATAGATGGTCCATTAGCATTTGATAATGCTATTTCAAAATTATCAGCTGAGCATAAAGGAATAGCAAGCGATATAGCGGGCGATGTTGATTTAATAATGGCGCCCAATATAGAAGTAGCTAATTCACTATACAAAAGTTTTACTTATATGGCAAAAGCTACAGTAGCAGCAATTATATTAGGAGCGACTGTACCAATTGTACTTACATCGCGTGCCGATAGCGATAGAAGTAAATTAATGTCTATAGCATTAGCATCATCATATTAATTACGAGGGAAATGAAAATCTTAACAATAAATCCGGGCTCTACATCTACCAAAGTAGGATTATTCGAAAATACTCAATTATTATATAATACTACTCTAAGGCATACGGTAGATGAATTGTACGAATATCCAAGCATATTTGAGCAATTTGAATTTAGAAAAAGCGTAATCATCAATTTTTTGAATGAACAAAATCAAAAAATAGAAGAAATTGATGCTTTCGTAGGTAGAGGTGGTCTAATTAAACCAATTCAAGGCGGGGTTTATAGAGTAAATAGTAGTATGCTTGATGATTTAAAAAACTGCTTAATGGGTGAGCATGCATCCAATCTAGGTGCTATTTTAGCATACGAAATTGCAAATTCTGTAGGCAAAGAGAAAGATGCCTATATAGTAGATCCAGTGGTAGTAGATGAGCTAGATGAAATAGCTCGATTCTCAGGAAGGCCTGAATTGCCACGATTGAGTATATTCCATGCACTAAACCAAAAAGCAGTTGCACGTAGATACGCCAGAGAACAATCCAAGAAATATGAGGATTTGACGCTGATAGTAGTGCATTTAGGCGGAGGTATTACTATCGGATTACACAAAAATGGCAAAGTAGTAGATGTCAATAATGGGTTAGATGGCGATGGACCATTTTCTCCTGAGCGTAGTGGCGCTCTGCCAACTGGTGGATTAGTGAATTTATGTTTTTCAGGAAAATATCAATTACATCAAATAAGGCAAATGTTAGTAGGTAAGGGTGGTATAGTAGCATATTTGGGCACTAATAATGCCACAGAAGTAGAAAAAATGATAGAAGAAGGCAATAAAAATGCTCGTCAAATATACGAAGCTATGGCTTATCAAATATCAAAAGAGATTGGCGCATTATCTACAGTAGTATTGGGCAAGGTAGATGCCATATTGATAACTGGAGGTATAGCATATTCCAAAATGGTTACCGAGTGGATAAAGCAGAGAGTAGATTTCATAGCACCAATACATATATATCCAGGCGAAGATGAATTGCAAGCATTAGCCGAAGGAGTATATTTTGCCAAAATTGGAGAAATGGAAATTAAAGAGTATATTTGATATTATACTTAGGTATTTAATTTTTTATCTTGTTAAAATAAATAAAATATTAGCGTGGAATTTGAAATAGATAAAATATACAATGAAGATTGTTTGGTTACAATGAATAGAATGCCAGACGATTTTATAGACTTTGTCATTACTTCACCTCCTTATGATGATATAAGAAATTATAATGGTTTCCAGTTTGAATTTAATAAAATTGCCCAGCAGCTATATCGAGTAATGAAAAAAGGTGGAGTTGTAATATGGGTAGTTGCTGATGCTACAATTAATGGGAGTGAAACTGGAACATCGTTTCGACAAGCATTATACTTTAAAGAAATTGGATTTAATCTACATGACACGATGATATATTACAAAAATAATCCAATGCCACAAACAGGAAATAGATACCACCAACATTTCGAATATATGTTTGCCTTATCAAAAGATAAACCAAAGACATTTAATCCAATTACAGAGCCAACTAAGTATAGTGGTATAGCAAATATGAAGAATAGAGGAAAAGATGGTACATTGAATTATGAGAAAATTGAGAGAACGGCGAATAAAAAGGTTGGCAATGTTTTCTTTTATTCTATAGGAGGTGGGATTTCAACAAAGGATACTATTGCATATAATCATCCTGCAATTTTTCCTGAAAAATTAGTTGTAGATCAAATAGTTACTTGGACTAATGAAAACGATTTAATTTATGATCCTTTTATTGGTAGCGGTACTACAGCAAAAATGGCTAGTATATTAAATAGAAAGTGGATAGGTTCAGAAATATCATTAGAATATACAAAACTTGCCAATGACCGGCTGAGATTATTAACTTCTAATAATTTGTTTGACGTTGTTAGTTTATGAATAACAGAGAATTAGGTTCGCTTGCAGCAAAAGCAGGATTTAGAAACGAAGATGATGTTGTCGTAAAATTCAATAATTGGAAGAATGATATTGATGCTCAAAAGTGGTTAGAAATTATGGATTACTCACTTGAAGAAATCGAAAATGTAAAAGCTATCAAATTATTTGGCTTTAAAACAGATGTACAGATACAAGTTGTAATTAAACTTAAAACAGCCATTGATATTCAAAATTTACAAATTAAGTTAGTTAGTAATAAAGCAGGTTATAATCAAATAGATAAGCGTTGGGTTGATCAATATATAATTATGTGGGATATACCCGAAAGTATTGCCATAATGCTCAAAAAATATACAGGCGAAATAAATGATTTTGATAAAGACAACAGAGATAAAAAACGAAAATTTGCATACGAATTTTCAATTGATGATCAAAATCTATTAATTAATTGGATAAAATCTAATCAATCATTGATAGTTTCAGATATTTTGAGAGGTCAAGGTAAATTTGCTGCCGAATGGATGTTAATAGTTAAAAGGGATAATGAAAATACTAGATGGATATTAAAGTCAATGAATTTTTGTTTAAATTTCTTTGGTAATGGGGAAGTTTCAATTACAAAAAGAGGTAATATAAAGATTGCCAAGATTACAGTACAGAGAAAAGGTGGTGATGGAGGTAGAAAAACAGCAAATATGTTGCAATTTAAAATAAATCCTGCAGAGTTGTTTAATTTAATTTAATTTAATATCGCTACCTTATAAAGAAAATCTTGTTAGGGTTAAGACCTACATTATATCTATATATGGGCGATTCATAATTGTTGTACTGATAGACTAATATATCTCCATTAGTCAAATGATTATGAGCATTTGCTATCCATATAGAATTGTCAAAACTATCGTAAGCAAGCCCATACCAAATATTATTCTCTTTATTCTCAATTAAATTTTCAATTTGACCATTGTCTAAATCTATTTTTGATATACCTTTCCAATTTATTGTTTTACCATTTACTTGATTGATAAAATATAGTGAATTGCCATCGCTACTCAAAGTAAGCGATCTCGGGTAGCATCTCCACTCACGGATCAAATCAAAATTATCTAAACTATATTCCATAATACCACCCATAGAATCTAATTTTGATGGTAAATGTACATACGCAACATAAAACTTGCCATTCTTTTTATCAATTAAAACTTCCAGTGGGTTAATACCTGTTTTAATTTTTTTAATTTCTTGCTGACTATTCAAATCTATAATAGATACTGTATGGGCATCGGGGTGCTTGTAATTAAAATCTCCATAACCAGAATTTGTAGTGAAAATATAATGATTGTAAAATGCTATACCCTCTGGTTGAGGGCCTACTTTGATAGTATTAGCAATTTCTCCTGAATATATATTAAGTATGATAACTTGGCTATTAATCAATTCACTAATTGCTAAGAGTGAATCATTTATGAGAGCCATTTTTCTTGGCTGCCAACCCTCCTTAAGCTTAATAAATTTTATTGTCTTACCATTTTTGACATTGATAAAATTGAGAAAAGCACCACCAGTAGAGCAAGTAATTAATGTATCGCCTTTTATTAAGCCATCATTAGAAGTGTCGCCCAAAGTAGAATTTATATTATTTTCGGTATAATAATTAACAACCGATGTACCGTCAGCAGTATTTAACTTACTCAATTCAGCATTATCATAACCCATCAGCCCCTCACACAATACTAATACATTGGCAGTATTAGTATTTTGACTATTTTCTGAAGGCTGTGGAGTCTGTACACACGCTACAATTGCTATAGAGATTAAAATATGAATAAAATATAATTTCATAGCTAATATAGACGAAAAAATAATCACAAAATTTGAAGATTTATACAGGATCTACACAAAAATCAAATTAAAATAATTTAATATTGAAAAAATGAGATAACTAAACGTATAACCTCACACACATAAACTATTTTTAAATAAAGAAATTTTTTAAGTAATAATTTTAAAAAAAAATAAAAAAGTGAAAATAAAATTATGAATAAATTGTAATGATTAGTATATTTGTAGAAAATGAATATATATTAATAATTTAAATGTAATAAGTATTCTTAAAAGGCAGGAGCTTATGATGAGTATACCAAAAAATGAAATAAGAAACAAGATTCTCGAATCTTTGACATTAGCTTATATTTTAATTGATCATAAACTAAACCCTTTGTATTATAATAAAATATTTACAGAATATTTTAATTTAGAATCTAAAAGCAATAATTACTTTTTTGTAAAAGATATAATAGAAAGAATTGACGATGTATTCAAAACAGGCAATGAGAGCGCTGTATATATCAACCATAACTCAAATAAGACACTTAAATTAAATTTTACACCAATATTATCAGACTATAATACTACTACCGAGTATGTGCTCTGCTTGATATCGGAAGATAATAATATAAGTAACTGGCAAAAGGAATTTAATCTACTATTTGAGAAAGTACCCAACTATATATCAATAATAGACAAAAATTTTAAAATTATTCGTTCAAATGAAAAATATAGAGATACATTTGGAGATAATCATAGTGTGTTTCGTACAGATACTGCTAAAAAGCGAGCAATTGAAAATAATATAGCTCCAGCCGCAGTCTCGTTCAACGAAGGCATAGAACATATAGTTTATCAGGTAGCTCAGACCAAGAGTGGTATGAAATGCCATTTAATTGTCAATTCACTACCTCTTAGCGATAATTTAGTTATGGAAATTGCTACTGATATTACAGAGTTAAATCAATTACAAGAACAGCTCCATCAAGCTCATGATTTTTATACAGAATTAATAGAAAAGAGTAGAATTGGAATTATAGGCATTGATGAAAAAGGAAAAGTACAAATAGTAAATGGTAAGGCAAGAGCCATACTTGATATCAAATCTAATAGAAAACCTAGCATCAATCAAATAGTTAATCATTTCCCAGATGACTTTTTTAAAGAACCTGATAATAATGGTGTAATAATAGAGAATTTAGAAACTGAAATCAAACAAGAAGATAATTCTAAAATACCAGTAAGAATTAATTCAATAGAAATTATGAGTAAAAAAAATTCTATTGGTCGAGTAGCTTATATAGAAGATCTTACATATATACAAAAGATAAAAGACGAGAAAAGGCTTGCCCAAAATCACGCCGCTAACTCTACATTTGCAATTATCAAAGACAAATTTCAAAAAAATATAGACGATAATTTAGATAACTTTCTTAATTTTGAAAAAGAACTTGTTTCTATTAACAATGAAGACTGTATATATGCTTGGCATCAATTTAAATTCAAATACTTTATAGCCAAAGAAATATCATCTACATTTATGGAGCTAATGATTGGATATGCCCCCAACTTTCAAGTTACTAATATAGAAGAATTAATCAGAAATGAAATTCTTAACTTTACCTTATGGGCAGATAATGATAAAATTAAGATAACTATTGATAAAGTAGGCAATTTGCATAATATAAATACAGATCCACATCTATTTAGAAATTTAATTCTAATCCTTCTAAAAGGTAGTTTGCTGAATTCTAAAAAAAATACAGCTAATCCATTTATAGATTTTAAGATAGAAAATAATGGAAAATATCTTTCATTAGAATTGATTGATAATGGACCCAAAGTAGAAGACAAACATATCACCACTATTACAGAAATTCAAGAAATAGATAATCTCAGATATGGTATGCTTATGCTAAATCAGATTGTACAATTATGCGGTGGTTCAATTCTAATTCAAAACAACTCAGAAAATTTAAATGAATTAAAAATTGTGCTACCATTATAGATAGTAGTAACTCATTATTTAATAAAATTTTAATAATTAATTGATATTAATTAAAAAAATATTATTACTTTTGCACTTCTTAGTAATTTAAACATAAAAATAGAGCTAAAATTCAAGAAACGTAAAAAAAATATCTTTTTTTTTAAATAAATTAAAAAATAATTTGGTTATTTCAATCAAACGATATATTTTTGTAAGCTCTGTAGCAACAACAGTTTGTTTTTTGTATAATTTGGAGATAGATTGTGCCAACTATAGCGCAGTTAGTAAGAAAAGGTAGAACAAGGATAACATATAAAAGTAAGTCTGCAGCATTAAAGTCTTGCCCGCAGAGACGTGGCGTTTGCACGAGAGTATATACTACTACTCCAAAGAAGCCAAATTCTGCATTAAGAAAAGTTGCACGTGTTAGATTAAGTTCTGGATTCGAAGTATCCGCATATATTCCAGGAGAAGGCCATAACTTGCAAGAGCACTCAATAGTTTTTGTAAGAGGTGGTAGAGTAAAAGATTTGCCGGGTGTGCGTTACCACGTAGTAAGAGGGACGGCTGATACACAGGGTGTTGACGGTCGCCGCCAAGGTAGATCAAAATATGGATCTAAGCGTCCTAAACCAGGTCAAGCCACAAAAGGTCCAGCTGGTAAAGGTAAAAAGTAATATATAAAATAGGTATAGATTTATATGAGAAAGAAAAGAGCCGAAAAGCGTAAAATGCTACCAGATCCAAGATACAACGATGTTGTAGTGTCAAGGTTTATTAATAGCATAATGATACAAGGCAAAAAAAATACTGCTAGAAATTTAGTTTATGATGCTTTTTCTGCTATTGCAGAAAAGACAAAAGAAGAACCGATCGATATATTTAGAAAAGCAATGGCTAATGTAGCACCTTTGGTAGAAGTCCGCTCTAGAAGAGTAGGCGGAGCCACTTATCAAGTACCAGTTGATGTAAGAGAAGATAGAAGAATTACTTTAGCTATTAGATGGATTAAAAGTTATAGTAAACAACGCAGAGATAAATCTATGTCGCAGAAAATAGCTTCAGAATTGATAGCTGCTGCTAAAGGTGAAGGTTCTAGCGTTAAGAAAAAAGAAGATACTCATAGAATGGCCGAAGCAAACAAAGCTTTTGCTCATTTTAAATGGTAAAAATATTTTGATTTATTTAGTTCTTTGGCAATTGAAAACCACGTATGTCGCGTAATATAGATATATCAAATCTAAGAAATATTGGCATAATGGCCCATATTGATGCAGGCAAAACAACTACTACTGAAAGAATGTTATTTTATTCAGGTTATCTCCATAGAATAGGAGCAGTAGATGAGGGTACGGCATTTATGGACTTTATGGAGCAAGAAAAAGAACGCGGCATAACTATTATGTCAGCTGCAACAACGTGCTTTTGGAAAGACTATCAAATTAATATTATAGATACTCCGGGTCACGTTGATTTTACCGCAGAAGTGCAGAGATCTCTAAGAGTTTTAGACGGCGCAATAGCCGTACTTTGTGCTGTAGGAGGTGTTCAGCCCCAAACAGAAACAGTTTGGCATCAAGCAGAACAATACAGCGTTCCCAAAATAGCATTTATTAATAAAATGGACAGAGTAGGAGCTAATTTCCAAAAAGTCATTGATATGATGAAAGATAGGCTGGGAGCTAATCCAATAGCAGTTCAAATTCCGATTGGTAGCGAAGATAAATTTGAAGGTATTATTGATTTGATTGAAATGAGAGCCTATTATTTCGATATTGAAACATTAGGTATCAATTATGAGGAAAGAGATATACCTAAAGAATTTATTGATGATGCTAACAATTACAAAGAAAAACTTTTAGAAAATATTGCTGAGTTAGATGATACTTTGCTAGAAAAATTTCTTAATGGTGATTTTATATCAAAAAATGAGATATTAAATACTCTTAGAAATGCTACCCTATCTCTTAAAGCAGTGCCTGTTTTATGTGGCTCTTCTCTAAAGAATGTAGGATTGCAATTACTAATGGATTCTATAATAACTTATTTGCCATCACCATTAGAAGTTAGATATACAAATGGATACGATGTAAAAGATAATAATATCAAATTATCACGTAAACCATCAGACGAAGAGTCATTCTCAAGCTTAGCATTTAAGATTTTGACAGATCCTTACATCGGAAAACTGACCTTTGTCAGAATATATTCCGGAACTGTCAAGGTTGGGCAATCGGTTCATAACACTACATCAGAAAAGAAAGAAAAAATTCTTAAACTGATGAAAGTTTACGCTAATAAAAGAGAAGAAATACAAGAAGCTTATGCTGGCGATATTATTGCAATACCAGGATTGAAATTTACAAGAACAGGCGATACATTATGCGATATTAATAATCCTATAATATATGAGAAAATAGAATTTTTGGAACCTGTTATTAATCAATCTATAGAAGCAAAAACATTGGCAGACCAAGATAAACTCAATGAAGCCTTGCTTAAATTGAGCGAAGAAGACCCTACTTTTAAATATTCTATAAGTGAAGAAAGTGGGCAAACAATCATAAGTGGTGTAGGTGAATTACATCTCGATATTATAGTAGATAGATTGAATCGCGAATTTAAAGTTCCATCAAAAGTTGGTAAACCACAAGTCTCATATAGAGAAACAATTAGTAATGAATCTATATCCGAATATACTTTCGAGAGACAAATGGCAAATAAGAATCAATTTGGAAATGTGAAAGTTGAAGTAAGACCCGCCAGACAGAATGATGGAATTATAGTTGAAAATAATTTAAAAAAGACAAAGATTCCCGAAAATTTTGTTACTGCTATAGAGCAAGGTGTTCGGGAAGCTTTGAACATAGGACCTCAAGGTTATCCAATGATGGATGTAAGGGCTTTAATATTAGAAACAAATTATATACAAGATGTTACAACAGAAATAGGTTGTAAAATCGCCGCTTCGACTGCTACAAAAGAGGCATGCAGAAATGCAGGACCGGTTATGCTCGAACCCGTCTTCAAAGTCGAAGTAACATCACCTGAAGAATATGTAGGAGATATAATTGCAGATCTAAACTCCCGAAAGGGTAGAGTAGAAGCAATAGAGCAAAATGGTGTGATGCAAGTTATTAAAGGAACTGCACCGCTCTCGGAAATGTTTGGCTATGTAACACAATTACGTTCAATGTCGCAAGGTAGAGCTAGCTTTACAATGGCATTCTCGCAATATGAGCCAGCATTAATAAAAAATAGATATTGAAAATTTATTTAATTTAATTAAGGAGTCATTCAATGGCTAAAGAGAAATTTGAAAGAAATAAACCACACGTAAACGTGGGTACAATTGGTCACGTAGACCATGGTAAAACAACTTTGACAGCTGCTATATCAACTGCTTTATACTTAAAGTATGGCGGAGAAAAGAGATCTTTTGATTCTATTGACAACGCCCCTGAAGAAAAAGCACGTGGGATAACAATTGCAACTTCACACGTAGAATACGAAACTGCTAATCGTCACTACGCACACGTTGATTGTCCGGGTCACGCCGATTATGTTAAGAATATGATCACTGGTGCTGCTCAAATGGATGGTGCTATATTAGTGTGCGCTGCTACAGACGGACCTATGCCACAAACTCGTGAACACATTCTATTAGCTCGTCAGGTAGGTGTACCTCGTATGGTAGTATTTATGAATAAAGTAGATATTGCTGATCCAGATTTATTAGAATTAGTAGAAATGGAATTACGCGATTTGCTATCTTCATATAATTTCCCTGGCGATGAAATTCCAATTATTCCGGGCTCTGCACTTCAAGCGTTAGAAGCTGGTACATCAGGTGCTCCTGTTGATGATCCAAGATTTACTTGCATTTGGAATTTAATGGATGCAGTAGATACATATATCCCAACTCCTGTACGTGATACAGATAAACCATTCTTAATGCCTGTTGAAGACGTATTCTCTATCACAGGTCGTGGTACAGTTGGTACTGGAAGAATAGAACGCGGTATAGTAAAAGTAAACGAAGAAGTAGAAATTGTAGGTTTTGGATTACACAAAAAGACAATTTGTACTGGTATTGAAATGTTCCGTAAACTTTTAGATGAAGGTCAAGCTGGCGATAACGTAGGTTTATTGTTACGTGGTGTTGATAAAAATGAATTAGAACGTGGTATGGTAATAGCTAAACCTGGTTCTATCAAACCTCACTTTAAATTTACAGCTCAAATATACGTATTGAAAAAAGAAGAAGGTGGTCGTCATACTCCATTCTTTAATGGCTATCGCCCACAATTTTATTTCAGAACAACAGACGTAACAGGTTCTTTACATTTACCTGCTGGTGTAGAAATGGTTATGCCAGGTGATAACTTAGATAATATTGAAGTAGAAATGATTACTCCTGTAGCTATGGAAAATGGACTAAGATTCGCTATCCGTGAAGGTGGTAGAACCGTAGGTGCTGGTGTTGTAGTAAGTATAATTGAATAATAAATAAATTAATAAAGCAAATTGCTTTGATAAGTTAAGGAAAACAAAGTGGCAACACAAAGAATAAGAATAAAACTAAAGTCTTATGACCATAATTTAATTGATAAGTCATCAGAGCGAATTGTTCGAACTGTAAAGCAGACGGGAGCGGTAGTAAGTGGACCAATCCCTCTGCCAACCAGACGTTCGATTTTTACAGTTAATCGTTCGCCACATGTTGATAAAAAATCCCGCGAACAATTCGAGACTAGAGTTCATAAGCGTTTAATTGATATTTTTAGTTCAACTCAAAAGACAATAGATGCATTAATGAGACTAGAACTCCCCGCTGGTGTTGATGTTGAAGTAAAAGTGTAAAGGAGAGCGATAACAAATGAAGTCGGCGATTTTAGGAAAGAAAATTGGTATGACCAGTATCTTTGATGATAATGGAGTACAAGTACCTTGCACCGTTATCGAAGCAGGACCTTGTCCAATAGTTAATATTAGAACTGGTGAAAGTAATGGTTATGAAGCTGTTCAAGTTGGTTGGTTACCAATCAAAGATACAAAAGTTAAAAAACCTGTATTAGGATATTTTAAAAAACAAGGTTTAAGTCCACTAAAATATCTAAAAGAATTTCGTGATTTAGAAATAGATTTAAAAATCGGTGATAATCTAACAGTTGAACAATTTCAGCCTGGTGATAAAGTAAAAGTAGTAGGAAAAAGTAAAGGTAAAGGTTTTCAAGGTGTAGTAAAACGCCACCATTTTGGCGGTGTTGGTATGCAAACTCACGGACAAAGTGATAGACAGAGACACCCCGGCTCTATTGGTTCTTCATCTTATCCTTCAAGAGTATTCAAAGGTTTAAGAATGGCTGGCCGTATGGGTGGTAAACAAATTACAGCTAGAAATCTCCAAATATTGGAAGTAATGCCAGATAAAAATTTAATTCTTATCAAAGGTAGTGTTCCCGGAGCAAATAATTCATTATTAGAAATAGTTAAGTTATAGGCAATAAAATGTTGATTGATGTTTTTACAAAAGAAGGACAAGTAACAGGTCAGATAGAATTGAACGATGATATATTTGCAATCGAACCAAACGAAAACGCAATGCATCAGGCAGTTGTTGCTTACTTGGCTCATCAAAGACAAGGTACTCACAAAACTAAAATACGTTCAGAAGTATCTGGCGGAAATAAGAAACCTTGGAAACAAAAAGGCCGTGGTACAGCTCGTGCTGGTTCTAATCGTTCACCCGTATGGGTTGGTGGTGGTACAGTTCATGGACCAAAACCACACGATTATGTATATAAATTAACAAAAAAATTAAATAGATTGGCTAGAAAATCTGCTCTTTCTCTAAGAGTAAAAGAATCTAATTTGATAGTTGTTGATGATTTTAAGTTTAACACTATCAAAACAAAACAAGTAGCAGATATACTAAAAAATCTAAAAATAACAAAAGAAAAATCATTGTTACTTTTACCAGAAGTTGATAATCAAATTTTCTTGTCAGGTAGAAACATTAAGAATTTGACAATTCAGCCTGCAGATAAAATATCAGCTTATGATGTACTAAATCATAAAAAAATTATTTTAATTCGTGGAGCAGTTAGCACTATCGAAAATACTTTCAGTAATTAAATCGGTTAAAGAAAAATGAAACAAATTATTAAAAGACCAGTGATTACAGAAAAAGCGATGAGTCTCGCTTCGCAAAGACAGTATGTATTTGAAGTACATCCTGAAGCAAATAAGATTCAAATTAAAGAAGCTATCGAAAAGTTATTTGAAGTAAATATTACTAGCATCAGAACTGTAAGAATCAAAGGTAAAAACAAAATCCGTATGACTCGTAGAGGTATGATGAAAGGCAAAACTGCTCTTAAGAAAAAGGCATATATTACTTTGAAAGAAGGACAAACAATTGAATTAGTTTCAGGTGTCGGTACAGACACAGAATAATTATATTAATAATAATACATTGACTAAAAATGGCTATAAGAACATTAAAACCAATTACGCCCGGAACTAGGTTCTACTCTGTAAGTGCTTTTAAAGAAGTAACTACTGATAAACCCCATAAAGAGCTTACAGCTACCTTAAAAAAA
>JBDHXE010000041.1:0-15590 GCA_039810525.1 Chlorobiota bacterium
GCTGGGGCAGTGAATGTAGGTTCATTATCATCACCTACAGGATAATTTGGTTTTATATTCAAAGCATCGTTTAATGCATTTAAACCAAGTGCTATATTTTTTTCAAATATAATTGGTCGCCCACTTGATATTTGAAAAATATTCTTTAATGAATTAATATATGTTTGTATATTGTCTATAGACTGAGAGTAGTAATGTGTCTCTTTATCATATAATTCTTTTCTATAATCTCTAAGTGTTGATATAAATGTTTTTAGTGTGTCAATATCAGAGTATTGCGATGCTTGTTTCGGTAAATCAGGGAGTGATAGGCCTAATTTTGTCAGTTTTTTATGTTGATTATGAAGTTCAACTATTAAATTTTTAATAACTTCTAACAATGTATTTGTCTTTTCCCAAGGTAAAATAGGTAGTCCTATATGCCCTATATATTGTACATATTCCAATTTTGATTTAAAATTTAGAGAAGAAGCATTATCCGATTTTATAATTGCTTCTATTTCTATTGATCGTCTTGGCTCAATATCAATATACCACCCATTGCCTCTCACATAAATATATCTTGTTAATCTAAAATATCTAATAATATTATCAGTATATTCTTTGGCATTTTTCCAAGATTCATAATCATAATAATTATCTTGAAAATATTTTTCAATAAAAGTATTCTGTTCCTCTCTATTTTTAATTAATTCTAATTCTTTTCTAAATTCAATTAACTTATTTGCTGTCTCATCAATTTTTAAATAATTAGATAGTGAAACAAAAAATAGTGCAAACTCTGTTCGTGAAACACCTTTTGCTTTCATCCCATTATTTTCACATATTTTGTTGACTTTCGAAATTAAATGTAGCGTAGCAATAAATGGTTTTATATCGTATCCTTCGAAAGACTTATATTGATTGGAATCAGGGTTTGGATATTGCCATTTCAGAAAACTCCTAAAAAATACTTCTCCTAAATCATAGTTCTCTTGTAAAAAGTAATTCCCGAATGATGTAATTTGAATTCTATTATCTTTGTCAATATAGGTTAGACCCATTTTCTCCAATGGGTTTTATGATTGTCTTCCTCTCATATCACCTCCACCAACATAATTTTTTGAATTAAGTATATTTTCAGCCAGTTCGTATGTAATATTGTCTGAATCAAGCCATTTGTTTTGCTCATTAGTTAATGATTTATGAAATTGATTTTCTCCAAAGCCATATCTTTTATGTTGAATTAGTAATATTTGATATTTTTTCTGATTATCGGTAGTCCAAAGTTCTCCTTCCATCAGTTTTAAAATTTGCAAAAAACTTCTAATTCTATCTGGATTTCTAATTGTAGTTGATACTGACCAAAATTTCATTATTTTACCTATTAAACAAATATAAATATTATATAGATATTCAAATTAATCATCTGTTATCATAATTTTTACAATTTTTAATAATTTGTTTTATCTTACAAATATACAATTAAAAATATAGACTACTATATATAAATATTTCGTTAATTGATCTAGGAACTTTTAATTATAATTGAGTTTGTTTCATAAATCAGCCTTTTATAAAAGAAATATTCACATTAAAAGGGCAAATCGAGTTCCACTACTATAAAGTATAGGGTTGGGACATAGACATTTTTTTAAAATCCTCGCTTCAGGAAACAAAAAAGTCGTCCTAAACCTTACCAGGCTACAGGACGCCCGAAATAATACAATCATTAAAAATAAAAAATCACCATTATACATTATTTACAGTACAATGGTGATTCTTAAAAAATTAATATATCTTTTATTCAATAATTAAAGAAGCTCTATTAATTACAGATTGTGGAAAAGTATAATTTATTTTAGAAGCAGTTTTCTTATTGATAGCGATATCGCTAGTTGGCAAAGTTTTGATACCAATACTATCTGGATCTACTCCTAACATAACTGAATAAATTGTTTCTGCACTTGTAACTGCCAAATCATTATAATTAACAGAAATACCCGCTAATGCTCCATCAGTAACATTTTCTTCGGAATCTCCTATTAGTGGCAAAGAATTGTCTGAGCATAATTGAGCTAATTGTTTCATACCCACATTCATAGTATTATCTGCCGCTATCAAAATAGCTCCAATATTTTTATTTTTTAAATTATTGAATGCTTGATTAATATTATCAACAGATGCAATTGTTTCAGTCTCATAATTTAAATTATAAAATGAAGATAATTTAATTAACTCTTGCTGAGCATATTCTGAATTTGGTTCTTGATTATTGTAGATCCTTCCTGCTTTGTTAAGCGTAGGCAATAATTCTTTTACAAAAGATAAGTAATCATTAAAATTAGTACCATCACTTATACCAGTAATATTACCTCTTTTGCCTATCAATCCGGCAAATTCTGGTGAGGTAACATAAGTATAAACAATAGGTATATTGCTTGGTACATATTTAACTGCCGCTTGCGATGCTGGTGTAGAAATAGGCACTATCATATCTATACCTGCATCTACCATTTTAGAAATAAGCCCTTCAAATTTATTGATATCAGAGTTAGCATTTTCTACAATGTAAGTAATATTTTTATCATCATTCAAACCATAATTAGCCAATGTAGAAACTATATCAGACATTATATTGCTAGATAATTCAGAATCGTTATATCTCAAAATACCTACTTTGAAATTTTTCTTAGTGATAGTAATTTTATCGCCAGCATTGATATTATATTTGGCAGAGAAACTACCAAAGCTAACTGCAAGATTAATTCTATAGCTATCGTCAAATATTGCAACATTTAAATTCTTAGGTACAGCATCATAACTCAAAGCAACTTTTGCATTGATAGTTAGATTACCACTCTTAATTTCGATATAATCACCATTTTCTATTCCTGTCATTAATGATTTGGTAATATTCAAAGCACAATTGCCAAAATTATCTACAAATACTACTTGACCGCTAAGTACACCATTAATATTTACAGGGTCTTGTACTTCTAAACTTTTTAGATTCTCCACTGGTGAGCCATAAGATGAAGGTTGGTCTCCACTTAGCATTTTCATAACGGCTTTACGATATAAAGTCATATAAGGGACATCTTCTAATTTAGAATATTCTGGGAAATTCTTAATATCATCAAGGTAAAATGCATTCTTCAAGTTTTGATTTTTTGTAAGTATAGAAGTAATACCATTATCAGGTGCTATTATCTTCCTACCTTGGTATTCTGAATAGAATTTCTTATCGCCATTACCCGGATCGGCAATTACGCAAAAATATGCATCTGATGGAAAATAATTGTAAGCAGTTTGTAGAAGATATGCCGCATCGTAGGTATCAAATTTTTTGGTTTGATATACTACCAATTCCACATCTTTGAAATTAGCTCTCACATCGCCTTTAATAGCTAAAATAACATCAGTAGAAGGCTCGTGATCTGTAATCAATACTAAGGTTCTTTTGTAAGCATAGTTAGTTATGTTTTCTTCGGTACAAGAGACTAATGCAAAAACAGCAAATAGAAAAAATATTAAATATTTCATTAATATACCTATATATTTTAATAATGATATTTGCAAAAATAAAAAAATTAATAAAATATTAGACGATAATAATTAATATTTAACAATATCTTTATAATAATAAGTGGTACAATTATTAATGATTACAGATTTTGAATGTATAGCAGTACTAAATTGTGAAGCTTATAAGCAATTATATTATTATCATTTTTGATAATGGAATCATTTAGATTTCACATAAAATAAATATTATTTTCTAATCTAACGCTTATATCTATTTGTTATAAGGTAAAGCAATTTCATATAACTTTCCTTTTGATGGTTTAGGTAAATTCCTTTTTAATATCCACGGATTCAATATCTTAACTTCTTTGTAAGTAGTACCATTGGCATTAGCCCAAGCTGATAAATCACTTATATCGGTATCTATTTTGACAGTGTAGTATTTGTATGGAGGGTAAATTTCTATTTCTGAGGGCACGAAGTGATATTTTTCTAAATGTGTCATTATCTCTTTGATAATAGCAATTCTAAAAAGATACCTACTTGTCTCTTCGTTTAGAAATAATTCAAAATAATCCTTCGAATTCTGAAAATTAATATTATCTAATACACCGCTATGCCCCATATTATATCCAGCAGCAGTTAGCACCCAAGATTTATGAATTTTATAACCTTCTTTAAGATAATTGATCGCAGCTACTGTACTTTTTTCGGGATTTCGGCGTTCGTCTATATAATCGTCAACTATTAGCCCCATTTTTTTAGCTGTTTCGGGCATAAATTGCCACAAACCTATAGCGCCTGTTGGTGATTTTGACATATATAACGCAGATTCGGCTACAGAAAGGTATTTGAGATCATCAGGCACATTAGCTTCTTTTAAATATTTTTCGAACATTGGGAAATATCTACCTGCTCTTTTGACATACAATATTATTTGTGCTGGCTGCTGTAGCATCAATAGTAGTTCTCGCTCTGCCCTTTCTCTTACTTCTGGAATATCTAAAGGAAAACTTTCACCACAAAAATCTAATTTGTTTGGTAATTCTACAACTGACAAAAAGTGATAAATATCGTCAATTTTTGCTTCTTGGCTATGTAGTCTATTATCATTACTACAAGCGGCTAATAAAAGATATACAATTACTATCAAAATGACTTTCATAATTCTCTCTCAAATATCTTATATTCCATAATATTATATAATTGCGTGCAGATATCCCTTTCACGCTCTTCGTTGGTAGCAATTACCACAGTACCATTATTACTAATCTTCTTTTCTATCAATTGGAATACCTTATTAATACCATTTTCATCAAGATTAGATGTAGGCTCATCAAGATATAGTATTTCGGAATTACTCTGATTAGCAAGTATGAATTTATATCTTTGCTTCATGCCAGACGAAAAATTTTTGATAGTTGTATATTTGTATTTATATAACTTAAAATATTCTAAATCTTCATCTAACTGATTTTCATCAAATGGAATATCGCGAATATCGGCTATTACTTTGTAATGCTCTAATGGAGTAAACTCCTCGTATAGATTGACATAAGGAGCAACGTAGGCATAGTGTTTGTTCCACAAATTCTTTTCTATCAATTTTCTGTTTAGGTAATATTCTAATTTACCACTACTTTGAGTCAATATCCCAGCTAATATTTTCATCAAAGTAGATTTGCCAGAACCATTCTCACCAATTAAACCAATAATTTCACCATTGATAACATTAATAGTAAAATTAGAAAAGATATTATTATTTCGAACAAATCTCTTTGAAATATTATCAGCTTTAACTTCAATTAGATCCATACTTATTTCCTAAGTATAGTCAATTTGCCAATAGTATAATTATCTTTGGTATGCACCCCATAAATATATATACCATTCTGAAGATTGATTTCATTACTACTAAATACTCTCTTGTTATTATTGACTCCTATAGTGCCTTTCTGAGTATATAATGGCAACATTTCGGTATTATAAATTACAAGTGTAGCATTATCATACAATTTAGCATCTTTTGGTGATGGGAAGTATATATATTCATTACTATTGGGATTAAATGGATTTGGATAAGCATAGTCGATAGATTTAGTTGTCTCACCTACCCTCTGTATATATTGAGATTTGATATAATTTTTGTTACTATTATCTTCTAAAAATAAGCCAAGCTTATCAAGAAGTATTCTTCCATCATCTATATTGGTAAGTGTGTAACTATAATCCCTAAATATTTGATATTGTTCGGAAGCTGATTGTATATCTGTATTGGAATATAATATATCCAAAGTATCATCTTCTCTGTTATCTTTCCCTTTTACAACATACCTAACAGCGCCTACTTCTAATGAACGAGTGCCTCGTGTATTAGATACAGCTGGAGGTGAGAATAGATTAGTTCTATCAAATTTTATCTCTGGTAATTCGGCAGCATTATCAAAATATTCGTTCGGAATAGCTCTTGCGCCAGTATAGTATATCCACAAAGTAAATTTTTGCCATTCTTGGCTAAAACTAAGGTGATTGATAGTAAATGAACTATCTAAAGCTTTGTATAATTCTACATTATTGCCTACTAATTCCCACATATTTTTAAATATTTTGTCTCCATAGTTTTGGATTACATATTTAGCAAAAATAGAAAAACCATACCCTGTCTGATTATTATCCACCCCAAATGGATATGCCGCAAGGTTAGAAAATATATTTTTGATATACTGTAAATAATCTCTTGTCTCTGGGAAAAGCCTAAATTCCATAGCTACGCCGCACATTTCCATAATAGTAATAGTAGCTGGATAAGACAATCCATACATAAATTGAATAGCGTGCTGAAATTCGTGTGAAATTGTAATTTTGAGAGCATTAATACCAGTCTCTTTATATGCTGGATACCTAATATTAGAATTAAGTATTCTCACAGAATCGGTAGGGCTATAATTATTATCAATCACTATATACGAATAATTTCTCTGAAAAGGCTCGTAAGTAATAATATCTTTATCTGTCCACATAGTAATGCCATATAGTCCACCTCTATCGTAGGGATCTTCGTTAGGCTCGTTGCTATTACCCAGATCCCAAATATAGACATCATAATGATCCGAACCTCTATTCCCTTTATCTGGAATTGGCGATCTGTAGCCGATTTGATTTACTTGTACTTCATAAGCATATTCAAAATAGAATGCAACAGAATCTATGTAATCGGGCACTCCATTATTATCATTATCTATTAGAGAAGGCGCATTGTAACCGACAGTATCGTAGTATATTTTAAAAAGGTTATTTTTAGATATATAATACTTCTGGCCTACATCTGGAATATTATCTTTAGTATATTTAATAGAACGTTGCAATTCATTCCTTGATGATGGATTAAGGAACAAGCTAAGCCCACATTTATCGGAATGAATTTCTCTTGATAATAATAAATTAGTAGTAATGAATAATGCTACTACCACAATTATCAATTTATGAAAATGAATAGGCATAGACAATTTTTATCTAAACATTTCTTTGATCATTCCCCAAGTCCTTCTGATTGAGCTTGGTTTGTGTGCTACAAATGCTTCGTCAGTGTATGATATAGTGTTATCTTTGTAAACTATTTTGATTCTGTAAGAATATACCTTACTTGTTTGCATATTAGGATCAGCATCTTTTTTCATAAATGCTTCTTCGTCTATATAAGAATAATTATTAGATTTGCCTGAGGATAATTTTAAATATATTCTCTTGAAATTGTTATCAGCTGAAGAACGCTCCACTTCAAACTGTTTTACATTTACTTCTGTATCGGTAGCCCATTTTACAGTAACATAATCTCCACCAGACTCAGCAGTGAAAGATTTAATAATACTATCGTTAGCAAGAGCCAATGCAATAGCTGAAATAACAAATATTATTATAAATGCAATACGTTTCATAGAGCAAACTTAACCATAATTTCATAAATAACAATAGCAATTATTATTAAGACGCATTTTAAAAATTAAATTTTATATAAAAAGGAAGACTACTAAAAGGTTAATGTTAATCTCCCAAAATAACATTTCTTTTAATAGTCTTCCAATTCAAATTTTTCTTGGAATGTGTATTGGGTTTATTACGTTATTATATTCAAAAAGTTTCAATATTATCTATAAATATTCAAAACATCTAAGTATTATATCATAACAAATGGGCTATGTAAATTAGTTTATAGAATAAGGCTTATCAAATTAGCTACCTTTGGGTGGTTGCCAATCGCCCCTTTTCCATTTAGTAAGAGTAATTTCTACATTGCCTACATATACATTCATAAGTGCTTTGATAGGCACTCTGGCGTCATCATCTGAAAACCAACCTTGGAAATAGCCTTTAAGCCCATAAATCCCTTCCCAGTCAGCTCTACCATCAAAATATAAGCATTTGATAGGATATTTCACAGCATCTATGTTAATACTTTCTTTTTTGCCATGGAAATTCAGATTAGTATAAGATACCCCTTTGTTCATCAAAGTTGGTACACGTATTGTTTTCTTCAAATCTGTAAATTGGCGAGCAAAAAAGAACAACGAGCATCCATCTAATACTTTAGAATCAAATTTAATATCTAAAGATTCTTCTAAATTTTTGTTTAAATATTTTTCGTATTTAGCTACTTTTTTAGTGTTGTCTATCAAATAATTCTCATAGTTCCAAGAATTGTCTGATTCTTTTAATTTAGAGATAAATTTTTCAGAAAATGTAGCATTTGGTGCAAACCATGACTCAAAGAATCCATGTAAATCTACGAATGGTATTCCTTTCGCACTTTTCATTTCAGCTACTGCATTTACTAATTTTTTGCCATTATAATCAACATAATTATTAGATTTAATAGTAATTGTGCCAAGTTTTATATTCATAAAACTCACATCATATTCTATTACTTCGCCTGGGTAAAACACAGAACTACTCTTCTCGTCTGCAAATAGTTCATAATTACCAATAATTATTACCAGAGTTAGTAGCCAAATAAATTTTCTTAACATATATCCTCATTTATAAAAAATATTATATTAATATAGACGATAAAACACTATATTTGATACAATAGTTTACTTCATATTTTATATAAATGTTCAATAATTTAATTAATTGGTTAGAATACCAGAGAGATATATTAGATAACAATTTCAAAATTAACAGCGATGATTTAGAATTAATCGAAAGTAATTTTAGCAATATCTCTAACAATTCAGATAGTCAAAACAATACAAGGCAGCAGTCTAATTTGGAATTTGATAAAAAGAGAAATGCTACTACTATATCAAAGGATTGGTACAAATCAGATAATCTAACTGATCTATACAATTCTATTAATCAATGTATGGAGTGCCCATTAGGCAAAACTCGCACCAATTTCGTATTCGGTACAGGTAACCCAAATGCCGATATTATGATTATAGGCGAAGCTCCCGGAGCAGACGAAGATGAGCATGGATTACCTTTTGTAGGGAGAGCTGGGCAATTACTTACTAATATGCTCGAAGCCATAGATATAAAAAGAGAAGATGTATTTATTGCCAACATAATAAAATGCAGACCACCCAATAATAGACGCCCTACTAATGACGAAATCAATGAATGCGAACCTTATCTACACAAACAAATAGAACTAATAAAGCCCAAGCTAATATTAGTATTAGGGCTTACTGCTGTAAGCTCTCTATTAAAAATGGACTTAAAAATGAGTGAAATAAGAGGCTCTGTCTTAGATTACCGAAATGCTAAATTATTAATTACTTATCACCCAGCTGCACTACTTCGCAATCCTAATTGGAAAAAACCTGCTTGGGAAGATCTTAAATTATTAAAAAAAATGTATGATGAGCTAAGTTAAATTTTGCAATAATTCTAAAATTACTACTGCATTATTATACTTTTCATCTTTAGCTGAATATAGCAAAGTAAGATTTTGTTCTTCCGATATTTTTTTGAGTCTGTGTAGCTCACCTTTGTTACTTTGCAATTCTTCAATGAACTTTACTTTAAACTCTTCAAACAATTCAGGCTGATGCCCAAACCATTTACGTAATTCATTGCTCGGAGCAATAGTTCTATCCCATTCATCTAATTGAGCTTCTGTCTTACTGATACCTCGTGGCCATAATCTATCTATCAATATTCTATAGCCATCATCATTTTGCGGCAAATCGTATATTCTCTTAATTTTGATTACATTTTTCATTATTTACCACTCATTAATTACAATATTAAGACGAATTTAATACCCTATAATAACAATAATCCTAATTTTGGCAATATATATGAGCTTATCGAATTATCATATCATACCGTTTTATTGATAAATTTATCAATATACCACCGAGAAATATTCTGATTATACCAATATTCTATACTTTTAGTAAATTGTACCTTAGGATAAAGGATTTTAATTACAGTTTTCAAATTATTCATATCTGTATATTGATTTTTGAATAGGAGTAATATCTTATTGATTAAATGGCTAATACTATCCTTAGATTTTAGCTTCACAAATAATTTATTTTTTGAGATTTTTGGATAAGGATATTTCGAATCACTTGTGTTAGTTCGTTGAAATATATACTCTATATTTACATTTTGATAGAAGAGATCTTCATGCCTGATTTTAATAGGCAATTGCTTGAAAAAATTCATAATTTCATCATCTAATAGTGGTAGTCTAAACTCCATATTAAAGAAATCATAATTTTGCTGTCCATTTTTTAAGAATTTATAAATCACTGTTTTATTCATCCATTCATCCATCTGCTCATAAGAATACCCAACACATAGATTTTCATCAATTTTCTTTGCAATATAATCTTTAAAAATAGGATCATTATTATCATAATAATTATTAACAATATGATTAATAACTTGATTTCTATCTAAATGGATAAAAGTTTCAATACCACCAGCAAAATCATGAATATACATTCTATTTCTATTGCCATTAAGAATTACAGTCTTTTTATCAATTAATTTATTATCTATCAAATAATCAATTGCAAAATAATCTTGCAGATAAGGTCTCGATGTATTATTGCCCGAATATCTCATAAACTCATCAAAAAAATCTTTATTGATACCACGATTGATTAATTCATCAGTATACTCCACAAACACCCAATCATATCCTAATTTCTTAGCTACGTTTCGAGCTATATGTACTTCATAACTATCTTTTTTGCCATAAGTTATTAATAGTACATTATTATAATTATTCAATTTCAGCATATTAGCAATAAGTCTGGAATCATATCCAGCACTCAAAAACAACAGAGCTTGCCTACCATTTAGATCATTTACCAATCTCTCACCGACAGATTGTATAATATCAAGATATTGCCGAATATAATCATCTAAAGTTTTATCTTCTGAAATGGCACTTGTATTAGACATAGTAAAATAAATATTACTAACATATTTATTTTCTTTTAATACTAATATTTCAGATGGCTTAGTTTGATATATATTAGAATATATAGTATCATTGCCTAATACTGTACCAGCTATAATTAATTGAGTAATATTGTTATCAATTATATCAGAATTTTTATAAATTAACTCCTCACATTCATCAGAGATATAATATTTATTATCTTCTATTTTGAAAAATATTGGGAACGTATAAGTCTTATCAGTAACAATAGTTACACTATCATCTTTAATCAATATAGCTACAAACATTCCATTAAGTTGCTTGACAAAATCTGTAAGAGCGTCTATATTTGCTACATTACCTTTAATATAATTCAATAAATTTATACCGCTTATACATTCGCCATTATCTCCATATACATATCCCTTTACGAACAATCTACCTTCTAAATCGAACCACTTAAAACCATTATTTCTCTTTAATTTTAAAATAATATTATTATTCATTTCATTTACCCTATAAAATCAATATACTTTTTCATTTTAATTTTCCAATCGAGTCTTTCTATTGCTTGATTATGCATAAAGTTTGATATATCCTTGGATTTACCCTTCATATTTAATAAAAATTCAATTATCCGATTAATATCAATCAACGAATCATCATTAGGAAAATCCAAATAATAATCTCTCAATTCAGGCATATTATCAATATCTGTATCATAATAAGCCTTAATAAAAGGGATACCCCTACTTACATATTCTCTTACCTTAAGAGCTGCTGCTTCAGTCATACCTTTTTTGTATAAACCTAAGGTTCCAACAGCAATATTTATCTCTTTATACAGTTCCGCTAATTGAGCATTATTAAGTAACCCAGTATAAATAATCTTGTGATAACTACTATTGAGATAAAAACTATTGCTAACATAAGCTCCAACAATATAAAAATTAATATGGACACTTCCATTATATTTTTCAATTCCATCAATTAATCTTTGAATACCATTCCAATAACTATCTGTGGATGAAGATATTAGAATATTGAGAGTCTTACCATCAAACTCTTTATAATTCACAACATTATACAATTGAGTATCTATACCATTTGAGATAGTAGTAAATTTACTATTAGAGCCTATTTTTCTCGACTCAATATTTTTAATTTCATCAGTAACCGCTACAAACCCCTTCGCTCCTAAATATACTTTCTTATAATATCTATTATCTAAGATTTTTCGTAGCTTTTCACCAGCAAACAGAGCATAATTAAATTTATTGTTATTATATCCACTCGATTTTAAATCAGCTGCTACAGTAGAGTGCAATTCAAAATAAACTTCATTCTCGTTTACTAAATCTATCATACTTCTATCCGATAATGGATATCTAATTATGAGCTTATCATAGTTATCTAAATTAATTAAATCTTTGATGTAATCACTTTTTGCAAAGTATTTGGTAAAATATGATAGTAACAAATTATTACTATTAATTTTAACATAATTAATACCTGCTTCTAATTTAGTAACTAATTCATTGATTATGTAAAAATCATAATTAAAACAACCAAGCTGATGAAGCGCTACTAATTTTGCCTTATTATTACTTAAAACACCAGATGCCGTACTTATATCATAATGAAAAGTAATATGAGCTATTCTTGACATATTATTTAAAAGAAATTGAACTATTGCAAAAACTCAAAATTGAAAAATAAAAGATTTATATTAAAAATATCCATACTTATATAATTTTTTAGCATTCCTTACAAAATAATTTATTTTTTTTAAATTATATTTTTGTTATATTTGTTCTAATTTTACCATATTAATGATAATTTTTATGAATCGAATATACTTGCTGTTATTGATATTAGTATCTCTTATTATCCAGTCGTGCCAATTTAATATAAGTGGCGAAAATGTTCTCCCCGATATTGATGCTCCTCCTAATCACAAACCGCAATTCATCAAAGACATTAGAGACGTTAAGAAATATAGCCCAAGAGATCCCAAAGTAATAATTAGTAGAGTAGATTCTAAAAGCTCTGATAAAGTAAGACTCAATATTCATTTGATAGATGATGGTTCATATTTTTTGAGTGGTGCGGCAGCAGGCGAATGGCTTAAAAAATGGTGTAAAGGTTCGTTGATAATAAACGGAATAGAAGTGCCAGTCGACAATCTTACTATACGCGAAAGCACAATTAAAGATAGAAAGCCAATCTCATTAGCACTAGTATTAGACCACAGTGGCTCAATGGGCGAAGAGAGAGCTATCACTTGTCAAGAAGCATGTCAAGAGTTGATACAAAACAAAAAAGCACAAGATGCCTTTGCAATCATCAAATACGACAACAATATATCATTAGAATCACCACTTACCACCTCGTCAGCAATACTTAAATCATCTATGAAAATAAATGGTTTAGAAGGTTTCGGTGGATTCACTGCCGTAAATGATGCTATAATGAAAGCAATCGAAGAAGTATCAAAATCTGATAAAAGTATGGATAGAGTAGTAATGGTATTTACCGATGGATTCGATAATTCATCTAACTTCACAGTGGATTCTGTAATCAAAAAAGCTAACGAAAATAACGTTACAATATGTGCTATAGACTTTGGATACGGTATCAACGAAGGCTATATGGAGCAATTCTCTAATGGTACTAATGGTCTTTACCATCATATATACAAAAAAGATGAATTTGCCTTAGCATTCGAAGATATGTATAAAAGATTTGAATACTTCTATGTAGTTGAGTTCGATCAACCTGATTATGGAGAGCATGAGTTGATAATGGCAATGTGCTTGAAAGATTCTACAATAAGTGATACTATTAAATTTAATAATTTGCCCGACGTAGGATTCATAAACCTACTACAAGTATATTTCGACACAGACAAATCTACTATCAAATCTGCTTCTAACAAATCAATTAAAAAAGTTGCGGCTATGATGAAAGTCTATCCCGGTATGCAAATTGAGCTAAGAGGGCATACCGATTCAAACAACAAAACTGGCGATCCCAATTATAATCTCAAACTATCTCAATCAAGAGCAGATGCAGTCAAGCAGGCACTCGTAAAAGAAGGCATTGACCCCTCGAGGATCAATGCAATTGGATATGGCGACAGCAAACCAGTAGCAGATAATAATTCAGAGGAAGGAAGATCAAAAAATAGAAGAACAGAATTTATTATTTTAAGAAAATAATAAGTATTTACCATTTATTTGAATTATTTATAGTTAAAATAATTACTTTTGTATTTTAATATTTACTATTATCAATAGTTAAGATTACGAAAGTATGGCTAAGAGCCTTAATATTTTATTTGTATCAAGTGAATTGTATCCATTTGCGAAAGAGAGTGGTATTGGAGATGTGGCGTATGCGCTACCTCTTGCACTCAAACTATTAGGTCATGATGTAAGAATCATTTTCCCCAAATATGGGGCTGTTTCCGAAAAAAAGCATAAAATTCATTATGTAAACAGATTACGAGACTTACCTATCAAAATGGGCGATAGATATGAATCTGCTGCAATTAAATCATCTATTATATCTAATTCGCGAGTCAAAGTACAGTCTTATGTAGTATCTAATGATTTTTATTTTGATACTCGCAAAGGTATCTACCATAACCCTAAAACATGGGAAGAATATCCCGACAATGCCGAACGATTTATATTCTTCAATAAAGCAGTAGTAGAGACTTGTACCTTATTAGGTTGGGTACCTAATATTATTCATTGCAATGATTGGCAATCGGCACTAATCCCAGCAATGCTAAAAGATCTATATCCAAATGAGTTTAAGAAAACTAAGACTGTCTTTACTATTCATAATTTTTATAAGCAAGGTATTTTTGATCTCAAAGAATTCGAATTAACAGGTCTGAGCCAAGAGATGCTCAAAGATTTCAAGCATAAGAATAAATTTAATTTCGTAAAAGGCGCACTAAGGCACTCTAATTTTATTACCACTGTAAGCACAGCCTATTATTATGAGTTGCTAAAAGATAAAACCAATTCGAACGGTTTAAATAGTATATTGAAAGAGCAAAAGGCAATTTTTAAGGGAATACTTAATGGTGTAGATACTTATACATGGAATCCTAAAAGAGATGAATACTTAAAATATAAATTAAAATCAGATATTAACGATTTCAAAGCAAAGAACAAAGAAGTATTACAAAAAGAATTTAAGTTGGAGCAAGATCCTGATATTCCAATATTTGGGATGATACCAAGAATAGGCTACCAAAAGGGTACACAACTACTGATAGATGCTGCCGATAGAATTTTTCAGCATAATATTAGAATAGTGCTACTTGGCGAAGGTGATAATGACCTTAAAAATGCTTTGAAATTAGTTGCCGAAAAATATCCAGAAAAATTAAAATTAAGATACGAATTTAATGAACCTCTATCACACATCATTGAAGCTGGTAGCGATTTCTTTATGATGCCTTCTCTTTACGAGCCTTTTGGGTTAAATTTTATGTATTCGATGATATATGGCTCTATTCCATTAGTTAGAAATACAGGTGGATTTATAGACCTTTCTATTGATATTACTAAAAATAACAAAAGTGGCAACGCAATCGTCTTCGAGAATTACGATGCAAATGATTTTATAGATGCAATAGAGCGTGCAATAACTCTTTACTATG
>JBDHXE010000042.1:0-15121 GCA_039810525.1 Chlorobiota bacterium
GTATAGATTTGCCCAAGAATTTTGACCAAGATAAAGCTGCAATAGAAGATTTAACTTTGTATTTTCATTACGACCGAGCTATATTTGATATTAATAGGATTAATCAAATTTCTAATTCTCTAATATTAAATCATTCGGAGTTTACCCCGGGCAAAATCTTGTTAAATTATAAATTAGATGTATCGACAAAATTGCAAGATGAACAAATTATGGAGCTAGAAGTAAAGCCTTTACTTGGTTATTCATTGACTTCAAAAATTATATTAGATAGTGTAGTATATACTGCTAAATCATTAATAGAAACTCCATCGGATAGCACAATTATTAATATTAGTGGTGATTGTTTAATAGAATATCGTGCAGTAGAAATTGACAAGAAGTTTGGCCTAATCTTGAAAAGCCAAAATCCAATTAGTTCAACTATTGATTTAGATTTAGGTCTTTTGAGTGAAGATAATACAGAGCTGTCTCTATTTGACATACATGGTAATTTAGTAAAAAGATTAATTAATGAGCCACTCAAATCTGGGAATTATAATGTTAAATATAATGTAGGTAATTTGTTTAATGGGGCTTATTTCATTGTTTTAAAAAATGGTATTAATAGTAAGGTCCTCAAAATAATGATTATAAAATAGAGCTAATTTATTTAATGAATTTATTATGCCATAGTGATAGCATTAATAGCATATATATCTCATTTTGAAAATTAAATTTATTATTCTTATGTAATTCAAATAGCTTTTTAATATAATTTAAATCAAATATTTTCTCTTCTACAAAGTATGATTTACTTATAATATCATAAACAGGTTGGTACCACTCTCCTCGTAGCCATTCTTTAATTGGTGCGGCAAAACCTTGCTTTTTACGATAAATCACTTCGTTTGGCAATATTTGCTCTGCTGCTTTTTTTAGTAAATATTTAGGTATTTTAGTATTAGGTAATCTCTGCTTTTCATTTAAGGACATAGTATATTCAACTAACCTATTATCTAAAAATGGAACACGAGCTTCCAATGAATGAGCCATTGTTATTTTATCTACTCTCATCAATAGTAATTCTGCTAATCTATGTCTTAATTCATAATAGACCATTTTCTGCATTCTATCGGCATCTTTATTATATTTATTAATTTCAGCCAATAGTTTTTGCATCATCTTATCAGGATATGATATTAAATTATTGTAGTTATCTTCTAATAAATATTTTAGATGAATAGGAGTAAATCTGTTGTTGCCTGTTTTGTATAATTCTTCACCAGTATTTGCTCGCCTAATATATTCGGAAATTATGTAGTACCCATTTTTATTTAATAATGGGCTAGCAGTGGAGTAAATTAAATTTCTTAATATTGATGGCAGCTTTCTAAAGTATTGATAGTATGTTTTAGAAAAATTCCAATCTCTTATAATCCAATCGTACCCAAAAAATTGCTCATCGCTACCTTCGCCAACTTGTATTACAGTAGTACCACTTTCTTTGGTCAGTTTGCTTAAATAATATAATGGAATACAAACAGGATCGCCATTTGGTTCGTCTGTATGCCACACTAATTCATCGAGAGCATTAAAGGCATCATCTTTGTTTATTAGTATTTCATGATGATTAGTTTTGAACTTTTTAGAAACTAGTGAAGCATAATAGAGTTCATTATACTTTTCTAAATCACTAAATCCTACAGTAAATGTATCTACTGGTCTATCCATAATTTCACTCATTAGAGCTACATTAAGGCTAGAATCTATTCCTCCACTTAAAAATACACCAAACGGTACATCACTCATCATTCTATCTTTGATAGCAGTACGTAGGAGAATTAGTATATTATTAATAATGTCTGTTTCATTTTGATTTTGTATTTTTTGTATATTGTAGAATGGATTCCAATATTGTTCAATTTTAATATTGTTGTCTTTTACTATAGCAAAATGCCCAGATGATAATTTTTTAATATTATTAAATAAAGTACCATCGATTCCAGTAATTGAATAATGTAGATAATTTACTAATTCATTATAGTTTACTTCTGGTTTTATTTTGTGATGTTGTAAAATTGATTTTATCTCGGACCCAAATATTAATAGGTTATCCTGATAATAATAATATAGTGGTTTGATTCCTATTCTATCTCTACAAAGTATTATAGATTCTTCTTTGCTATCCCAAATAGCAATAGCCCACATTCCTATTAGCTTTTGAAATATCTCTATCCCCCACTCTTGATAACCATATAGTATTGTTTCGGTATCGGTATTTGAGTGGTATTTATAGCCCTTAGATAATAGTTCATTTCTAATCGACTGATGGTTGTATATCTCCCCATTAAATACTATGTGGTATCTACCATCGGGCGAGTGCATTGGTTGATTCCCATTATCGCTAAGATCGATAATTGCTAACCTGCGAAATGAAAGTCCACACTTTTTATTATCAGAAAGCCACTGTCCATCAGAATCAGGTCCGCGATGGGTAATAACATTACTCATCTTTTTTAACAATTCATATTTTGTTTGATTATTATTGCTATTATCAAATACCCCAGCAATACCACACATTATTTAATACTCGCTCTTAAGTTTTCATATTGGATAATAGATAGCATATCTTTGACAGCGTTTGTAATCCCTACAAAAGCTGCTCTTGAGATAATTGAGTGCCCAATGCTGAGTTCACGAATAGAATCTATGCGTGCAATAGCTTGAGTATTAGAATAATTTAAGCCATGTCCAGCAGCAACGTATAATCCTATTGAATGAGCATAGTTTGCTGAATTTTGTATCATTTCAAGATGTTTTTTTAATTCAATCTCAATTTTAGCATTTGCATAGTGCCCAGTATGCAGCTCTACCATATCTGCACCAATTTCTTTGCAAACTTCGATTTGATTAATATCTGGCTCTACGAAAAAGGAAACTTCAATATTCTTTTGGTGCATTTTATCGCAAAGTATTCTATATTTTTCTTTTTCTAAAATTATATCTAATCCGCCTTCGGTAGTAAGTTCTAACCTCTTCTCTGGCACAATAGTTACTAATTCTGGAATAATATCAAGGGCAATTTCAACAATTTCATCGGTTGCAGCCATTTCGAGGTCTAGCTTTGTTTGAATAGTATCTCTCAGTAATCTTATATCTCTATCTTGGACATGTCGTCTATCTTCACGTAGATGGGCTACTATACCGGTAGCTCCAGCAAGTTCCGACTTTAGTGCGGCAAGTATTGGATCGGGCTCGCTACCACCTCTTGCTTGCCTTAAGGTAGCAATATGATCAATATTAACATTTAAATTCATTTTTATAGTCCTTCCAAAATAAGAGAGATAAGATGTATAATTCATCTAATAATTGTGATTTTTGTATAATATTTTATATTTTATTTTCACTATACAATATGTTATTAATTTATTTAGTAATTTTGTATTCTTAATAATTACACTTTTGGTAGGAATATAAATATGTATAAAGAATTAAAAAATTACTTACAAAACGAATTAAACTTATTAGAAGAGCAAAAGTTATATAAACATGAGAGAATAATTGAGTCTCCACAAGCTGCTGAAATAAAAGTAAATGGCAAATCTGTTTTAAATTTTTGTGCTAATAATTATTTGGGGCTATCATCACATCCAGAATTAATCAAAGCAGCACACGAGTACATAGATTTTCGTGGATTTGGTTTATCTTCTGTGAGATTTATTTGCGGTACCCAAGATATTCACAAGACTTTAGAAAAGAAGATTGCTGAGTTTGTAGGAATGGAAGATTCAATTTTATTTTCATCTTGCTTCGATGCTAATGGTGCTGTATTTGAGTCATTATTTGGTCACGAAGATGCTATTATTACAGATGCACTCAATCATGCTTCTATTATTGACGGTATTAGATTATCTAAGGCAAAAAGATGGGTTTACAAGCATAGTGATATGAGAAATATTGAGGAAGAAGATCCTTCGACTGGAAAAACACTAAAAGGATTGGAGCGTTGCTTGATTGAAGTTAATGAGCAAAATTGTAGATTTAAAGTAATTGCTACTGATGGTGTATTTTCTATGGATGGAGATATTGCAGATTTGAAAGGTATTTGCGATTTAGCTGATAAATATAATGCATTAGTAATGGTTGATGATAGTCATTCCACAGGTTTTTTAGGGAAAAAAGGTCGCGGCACTCATGAATATAGAGGTGTAATGGATAGAATAGATATTATTACTACTACTTTTGGTAAAGCTCTTGGCGGAGCAAGTGGTGGTGCTATAATCGGGCACAAAGAAATTATTGAGTGGATGAGAAACAAGGCAAGACCTTATCTATTTTCTAATACATTAGCACCTTCGGTAGTTGGCGCTACTATTAAATGTATTGATATTCTAACTTCATCTACTGAATTGCGTGATAAATTAGAAAGTAATACTATCAAATTTAGAAAAGCTATGACCGAAGCTGGGTTTGATATTATTCCGGGAGAACACCCAATTACTCCAATAATGTTTGGTAAATATCCTGATTGCTCTGCCTTGGCAGTAAAGTTTGCTAATAGAATGTTAGAAGAAGGTATTTATGTAATTGCTTTCTCTTTCCCAGTAGTTCCAAAAGGTAAGGATAGAATACGAGTTCAGATTTCTGCAGCTCATTCGGGCGAACAAATCGACAAAGCTGTTAGTGCTTTCATCAAAGTAGGCAAAGAATTAAAAATGATTTGATTGTAATTATCTCTCAATATTTTTGAAAAAACCCCTTAAACAAATTATTTTAAGGGGTTTCTTTTAGTAATTTATTTTAATTAGTCAGCTAAAACTTTCTTGAATTTTTCAATTGCCCAATCAATCTCTTCTTTTGAGATTACTAAAGGAGGAGCAATTCTGATTATTGTTTTATGAGTATCTTTGCAAAGAATACCTTCTTGCTGTAAGTTCTCACAGTATGGGCGTGCATTTTCTTTTAATACTAATCCAATCCATAAGCCTACACTGCGTACTAATTCAATTTTACTCGACTTAATTTCTCTTAATTTTGTAGTAAAATACTGACCCATTTCATAAGAACGCTGTATAAGGTTTTCTTCTTCTAGTACTTCGAGAGCTTTTACAGCTACTGCGGCTCCAAGTGGATTACCACCAAATGTAGAGCCGTGCTCTCCCGGCTTAATAACCAACATTATTCTTTTGTCTGCTAAGACAGCAGAAACTGGATAAAAGCCACCTGAAAGAGCTTTACCAATAATTACAATATCTGGACGAACATCTTCATAATAATGAGCGAATAATTTACCGCTTCTACCTAATCCAGATTGAATCTCATCGCATATAAATAGTATATTATTATCTTTGCATAATTGAGCTACTCCTTTTAAATATCCTGCTGGTGGGATTACAATACCACCTTCACCTTGAATAGGCTCTATTAAAATTGCGGCTGTATTTGCTGTAATTTTTGACTTTAGATCTTCTAAATTTCCATACTCATGAAATGGAAATGCTTCTCTACAATATGGCCCAAAACCGCTATTAGAATCTGGATCATCAGAAAATCCTACAATTGTAGTAGTTCTACCATGAAAATTTCCAGTAGCTACTATTATTTCTGCCTTATCTTTTTGGATACCTTTTACATCATAAGCCCAACGGCGAGATAATTTGATAGCTGTTTCTACAGCTTCGGCACCAGAGTTCATTGGTAATGACATTTCATAACCAGTCATTTCATTTAATTTTTTGTAAAGCATTGGTAATTGGTTATTACGGAACGCACGCGAAGTTAATGTTACCTTAGATGCTTGCTCTACAAATGTCTTGAAGATTTTAGGATGGCAGTGCCCTTGATTAACTGCCGAATATGCGGCTAAACAATCAAGATACTTTTTGCCATCTACATCATACACCCAACAGCCTTCTGCATAGCTCACTACTACATCTAAGGGATGATAATTATGAGCACCAAGCTCATTTTCTATTTGAATATATTCTTTTGAATTCATTTGATACCTATATTAATTATAAATAAAATATTAATTTTCGTCAAAAATCATTGTTAAAAGTGCCATTCTAACATATAAGCCGTTCTCAGCTTGTCTAAAATAAGCGGCTCTATGATCATTGTCTATTTCAGGGTTTATCTCTAAGGCACGAGGAAATGGATGCATAATTATAGAGTTATATTTCATTAATTGCAATGCACTCTTATCTATATAGAAATGCTGAATATTGATATTGGGGAACTCTTCTAATCTATTATTATCTATACGAGTTTGATATACTATATCAACTTTCTGATAAATGTTCTTAGGAGAATTGACTAATTCGTAGCTCACGTTTCTTTTATCTAAATATTCTAATATATCTCTTTTAATTTGTAGTTCTTTTGGAGCTACAAAGTATAATTTTACTCTATCATATTTAGCAAGAAGATACGCTAATGAACGAACTGTACGACCATTATCTAACGCCCCAATAAAAGCTATTGACAAACCATCGAGAGTTTGGCACTCATTATAAATTGTATATAGATCTAATAATGCTTGTGTAGGGTGCTGACCACCTGAACCATCACCAGCATTAATAATTGGAACTGGTGAAACTGTTGCCGCACGCTTTGCAGCACCTTCTTCTAAGTGTCTAAGAACAATAATATCAGAATAATTGGCGATTATCCTAATAGTATCTTCTAATTGTTCTCCTTGGATTTCTGATGAAAACTCGTTTGCTTGCTCTGTGCTAATTACTTTGCCCCCTATTTTATACATTGCAGATTCGAATGAAAATCGGGTACGCGTAGAAGGCTTATAAAAAAGATTAGCCATTATTTTGTTAGAATAATCGCTTGTGCCTCCTCGCTTAACTATTTTTTTCATCAGTTCTGTTCTTTCAAAAATCTCCAAAATTTTTGGAACAGTAAATTGCTGTGATTCAACTATATGATTTAAAATCATTTTAGCCTCTATTGCACTTAATAATCAAAATTCAAAAATCTATTTTTAAGTAATAATTGTAATATGTATATCATATTAAACTAATTTATAATTAATTTTTAATATGAGTACCCGCTTTTTCTTCAAGTGCTTCGTCAAGATGCTCATAAGATGTAATAATAGCATGTTTACCACCATTTTCGATATATCTTATTACAGCTTCTACTTTTGGTCCCATACTACCTTTTGGAAATTGACCATCGTGAGCAAGTTGTTTTAGTTCTGCAACGGTAGCATACCTAAGTCCTTTTTGATTTTCTTTTTTATAGTTTACATAGATTTGGTCAGCATCGGTACTAATAATAAATAGATCTACGTCCAAATTGGTAGCTAACAAAGTAGAAGATCTATCTTTGTCGATTACAGCTTCTATACCTTTGATATCGCCATTTCCTTCATCTATAATTGGAATACCACCGCCACCCAATGCAACAACCAGCATTCCTAAGTTAATAAGTTGCTTAATAATATCAAGCTGAATGATTTTTTGGGGTTCTGGTGATGGCACTACTCGCCTATATCCACGTGATGCATCTTCAATAATATCCCAATTAAACAATTTTTGTTTTTCGTTAGCAACTACTTGAGTATAGAACGGTCCAATTGGCTTAGTTGGATACTTAAAAGCACTATCATTGGGATCAACAGCTACCATTGTAGGAATTGTAATTACATCTTTCTTTAAATTATTATTATATAATTGCTTTCTTAGGGCACGTTCGAATAAATATCCAATTTCACTCTGTGTGGTAGCCACACACATATCTAAAGGATGAGTATAAACTTCAGCCGCACCTCTCTCTGAGCGAATCAGTGCTGCACCAGCTTGCGGGCCATTGCCATGAGTAATCACTACATCCCATCCATAACGAAGCATTTTGACTATTGCTTTGGCAGTCTCATTAGCATTATTGAATTGCTCATCAATGGTACCACGCTCTCCAACTCTAATCAAAGAATTGCCACCTACAGCAATCAGTGCTTTCTTTGACATTATTTGCTCTTCATTAATTGATACATTACAGCTTTTTGGGCATGTAATCTATTTTCTGCTTCTTGGAACACAACTGAATAAGGTGCATCTATCACTCCATCAGTTACTTCATCTCCGCGGTGAGCTGGCAAGCAATGCATAAATGTAACATCATTTTTTGCTGCACTAACTAATTTTTCATTTACTTGATAAGGTAGGAATACTTTTCTGCGTTCAGCTGCTTCTGCTTCTTGCCCCATAGATGCCCATACATCAGTATAAATTACATCAGCATTACGAACTGCTTCTAATGGATCATTAGTTACTTCTATTCTACAAGAATTTTCTTTTGCTATCTCTGTAGATAATCGCCATGCATTGAGGTTTGGTTCGTATCCAAAAGGACACCCTATTGATACATTTACCCCTAATCTCGCACCAGCATCCATCAGAGAATGTGCTACATTATTACCATCACCTATATATGCAACTTTTAAGCCTTCTAATTTACCTTTTACTTCTAAAATTGTTAAGTAATCAGCCATTGCTTGGCATGGGTGAGAATAATCAGTTAAGCCATTAATAATAGGTATAGAAGCATATTTTGACATCTTTTCTACAATATCATGACCAAAGGTTCTAATCATTATTCCTTGTACCATTCTTTCTAAATTTTTAGCGACATCATAAACTGATTCTCTTTTACCAAGGCTAATTTCAGCTGGTGATAAATATAATGAATATCCGCCTAATTGCTGTATTCCTACATCAAATGTAGTTCTTGTTCTTAATGAAGGTTTTTCGAATATTAAAGCTAAGGTCTCACCTTCAAGGGCTTTGCTATATTTTTTGCGATCTTTTTTCATATCCAAGGCAATATCAAAAGTATCAAGTAACTCTTGTCTTGAAAAATCACTTACCATTAAAAAGTCTTTAGTCATATTCAGTCCTAATTATAAATAATAACATTAATTAAATTCAATTATTGATACAAAAGTAATTAAAGTATGCAATATAAGCAATTTAATAAATCTTTTATAAATTATAAAATTATATTTTATTTTTTATACTCTTTTATAGTTCGCTCCATTAATTCAATCATTACATTTGAGGATTTATCCCATGAGAAATTATCAGCCCATTGCACTGCACTATTTGATATTGATTTCAATAAACTTTTATTTTGTAGTAATAAATCAATTTTAGAAGAAAGGTCTTCAATATTTCCATATTGATAAAGTAAGCCAGAAACACCTTCGCTTACAGAATCTCTCAGTCCAGGTACATTTGCTGATATTACTGGTGTGCCACAAGCATTTGCTTCGATATTGGTAATTCCCCAGCCTTCTTTCATTGATGTATTTACTACAATCCAAGATCTTGATAAAAGCTCAATTTTTTGTTTATCATCAACAAAGCCGTGAAATTTGATATTATTATTAATATTTAATTTAATTGATAGGTTTTCAAGATATTCTCTAAAATCACCTCGCCCAATTATTTCAAGTATTGCATCTGGATATTTTTTGAGGATAGATGCAAAACTATAAAATAAATGATCTACTGATTTATATTTTTTTAAACGCCCAAAATATGTAATTATCGGATTATTAGGCTTTTCTGTTATTTTCATAGGGAAATTTTCTTTATCGAAAGCATTATAGACTAGCGAAAATTTTGATTTATCAAAACCACGTGATACAAATTCGTTTAATGTACTGAGTGATACCACAGCAAAATTTGTATTTTTATATATGAGATTGACTAAAAGTTCGGATATGTAAACATATAAACCAAATATAAAATTTGTCTCTCTAAATATGCTTGTTCCAAAGAAATGATGGCTAATTGCTACAATGGGTTTCTTAATAAATAGCGGAGTATAGAATGGTATTTTATTAATATCATCTACAATTATATCAAAATTCTCTTGTTTTAGTTTTTGTCTATAAAATGAAGGAACTATAAAATTGAAAGTATTTCTATTCCCCTTTCTAATTATTCTGATATTATCCACAAATTCTTCTTCTGGCAATCCATTATGTGCGCAAGAAAAAAAGGTTACAGTATGTCCCATATTTGCTATTCTTTTGAATATCTCATGAGCATGAACTTCTGCACCACCACCATTTGGATTCTTAATATCTTGCCAGTTAATTACTAATATCTTCATTTATTCAATTTATCTATGGCACAAACTTTGTCTATCTAATAATAATAGATGGAATATTTGCTCAAAAATAAGGATAATATGCGAAATGATAGATATAAAAGAGATATTTAGTAAAATTTCTAAGTGTTCAAATATGAACAATTTGATAATATTATTAGCCAGTGTTTTAGTTTTGCAATCTTGTAGTGGTATTAAAAGTGTAAGAAATGGAAGTATTGCTACATTGAAAAATAATGGTAAAGAATTAGAAGCAAGAGAAAATATTTCTGAGAAAGAACAGAATTCTGCAAAAAAATCTGTAATTAAGAATATCGAAAATTTTGAAAATTTAATTTCAAAAAATCAAAATATTAATAAAAAAGAGGATAATTTATCATCTAAAGATATTGATGAATTACCGTCTGAATCTTTGATACCTACTATTAATCAGCAATTAGCTCAATTACAAAAATCTCAAAACGAAACTAATATTCGTGTTGATAGGTTAGAATCAAGATTAGAAAAAATTGAAAAGATTTTGGCAGAGATGCAAATTGATATAGATGATTTAATTGATAAAAATACTGGATTGCCAGCTACTGGTGCTGAGAACTCTACTAATAGCAGCAAAGTATATACTTTTAAACCTGATAATATATATAATAAAAATAATGATGAGATTAATAAAATTGCTAATGATGAAACTTTTTATAGTGAGAAATCACAAAAGCAAAGTATAAGCAACAAAAAGAAAGTAGATAAGGTAGCCAAATCTCATCCTGAGAAGTATGTTAAAATTGAAAATAAGAGAACTGCCACCAATGAGTTATCTCAAAATGTAGTTTTACAGCAAGGTATCAATGAATTTAAAAAGGGTAATTATGATGATTCTATTAAGTTATTAAAAAGTGCAAAATCTGATGAAACCAGCAAAAAATCAGTTTCTGAAATTGCTTTTTTCTTAGCTGAATCATATTTCAATCTCGGGGATTATCAGAATTCTATTGATTATTACAATGATGTAATTAAGAATAATAATTCTTCATATACAGCGGCATCGCAACTTAAATTAGCAGAATCAAATTTAAGGTTAGGAAAAGTAAATAATGCAAAAAATGAATATCAAAGACTCATTGCAAGTTTTCCAGATAGCCAATACGTACCAATAGCAAGAAAAATGTTGCAGCAATTATAGTTATTCTGAAATTGGTGTTTCGATTACTATTTGCACTGTCCTACAATAGAATCGCCCTTCTGGTGTATTATTAGGATAAAGTAGAGACGATTCTCCTACACCTTTTACAAATTCTTGCGGAATATTAAGCCTTTGTGCTACAGATTTTGCTCTTTTCTCAGATAGGCGCATATTTACATCTTCATCGCCCATACTATCGGTATAACCATTTACATAAATTTTTGAATCTTTGGATATTCGATTTTTTATTAAATCTACTACGCTCTTATGTTCTTTTTTGAGATCGGATTTGCCATAATTAAATAGTATTAAAGAATAGTATTCAAATTCTTTGTCTGAAATTCTTTCTAATCTTTTTTTATCAATAGATAGCTGTTCTATAGGAAGTCTATTTTTGATGCTTGTATATGATTGTCCTAAATTATCTTGTAGATTTAAATAATAGAAAATATTTCCAGAAGTATGTAGAATTTTATTTTTGTTATCAAGCAACCAATTTACAGTGGTATCTGGATTATTTTTCCCTTCTTTTGAAAAAATAATTTTATTATCAAGTTCAGCAATTAATTTCCAATTTTTGATACCTACATCAGATTTCCAATGATTTTTGAAAAGTAAGTCATATCGTGCCACAACTCTCATAGTATCGGTAGTGGTAATTGGGGCATCTATATTATCTTCTTTTGATAATATTTCTACTCTTCTATTCTCTTCTATACCTGTAGAATCACTATTGCTCGAAGGTTTATCAGGTAGATTACGAGCTATAATTTTCATTCTAGATTCAGGTATATTCCATACATCAGCTAGATAATCTCTTACAGCCAATGCTCTGTTGTTAGATAATGCTTTATTATTTTTTTCTTCGCCAGTATTGGAATTGCATCCTACTATATCAATTTTAGTGTTTGGATTATTTTTGAGTCTATACCCTATTATATTAAGAACTTGATAATAAGTCTCTAAAGCATTCAAATTTTGTAATTTTTTGATTGAAAAGTTTTCAGTTTCAGTTTTAGATAATTTTATATATTTATCAGGGATAATATCAGAATTATTATCAAAAAATATATAATTTAGTAAGGGTCGCATATTTAAAGAAATAAAGTCTTCTATTTGGAGATTGAAATTCTTAATTAGTTTATCAGTAGAATCTACTTTATATAATTGAACTTCTGCATTCAGTTCTGGCGGAGTTTCTGGCAATAATGGATTAGGAAAAGGTGGTCTCAAAGGCGGCGGCGGTGGTGGTGGTGGTGGTTGAGATTGTCTATATTTAACAGCTAGCCCTAATTTAAAAGAATGAACTTTCCAATTAACACCTTCTACTACATTATTTAAATTGTATGAATAGGCTATTTCGGGCGCTAATATCAATGAGCTATCTTTGTTTAACTTAGTTTCGTAAGATGTTCCTATTTTGAAGCCAAATTCAAAGACATTAATTGAAGGTATTGCACCAAAGCTCAAATCATGTTTTCTTAATCCGTCAGTAAAAGTGCCTCTATCAGCAGGTATGGTAATTTCTTCTTTTTGATAGTGGTCTGAATATGTATTATACCCAAATCTTAGATTGAAATTAGCCCATAGTTTGGGATACAATAAATACATAAAAATTGGTTCAATTGCTACAGAGCCATATTTAGTAGCTAAACTAAAATTAATATTGCCTTCTTGTGTTTTGCCATCTATTATAATGGGTTTCTTTTCAAGAGAATTAAAGGTAGATTGAAAAAAATCAAAATTAAGTCTAGCTCCAAGTCTCATTTTATTATCTAACGAATATTCGTATAAAGCACCTAAAGAATATCCAATATCAGTAGTATTACTATAGTTTGGGCAGCAAGTATTGATAGTAGGCAAATCTTGGAAATTAGCTATATGTATTAAATAGTTATAATTAAAATAAAATCCAAATCTTGGCTTAAGATTATAGTCTATAGTATCTATCTGGTCTGCCTCTTGCGACAAAGCTATATTGAATATAAATAGTAATAATAGTAGATAGAGTATTTTATATTTCATTTCTTATTATCAATTCAGCAAAATACAAATATAGTAATATTTATAAAATTAATATGATTAAGAAATTTTGTAATTATGCTGTTATTTATATTTATAAATTATTAAAATATTAAATATTAATGATTTTTTTTAATAATATTTTGATAATTCTATTAAATTGAGTTAATTTGTAACTTTTTGTAATTACAATTTTTAAAAAGTGGGTAAGAAATAATGTTTAATGAATTAGATTTACAATTTGAGACTAAATGTATCCATGCGGGTACTAAGGAAGATGTATATGGAGCAGTAATCACTCCTATTTATCAAACATCTACTTTCAGATTTAAAGATGTAGAAAATGGCGCTAAATTATTTAGAGGTGAATTAGATGGTTATATTTATACAAGGATGCGCAATCCAACAGTAGAATCTATGGAAGATGCAGTAGCATCTTTGGAAGGTGGTTACAAAGCTATTGGGTGTGCCAGTGGTATGGCTGCCGTACACTTGGTAATGGCAACTGCTCTTAAATCTGGTGATCATGTAATATGCAGCGATTCGGTATATGGCCCAACTGTTACAATTTTGAATGAATTGTTCAAGAAATTTAATGTAGACACTTCTTTTGTAAATACCTCTGATCTAGGAGCTGTCAAAGCTGCTATTAAACCTAATACAAGTTTGTTTTATTTAGAAACACCCGGCAATCCAACTTTGGCAATTACTGATATAGCTGAATGTGTCAAAATGGCTAAAGAAAATAATGCTAAGGTGGTAGTAGATAATACATTTATGAGTCCTGTTTTCCAAAGACCATTGGAACTTGGTGCTGATTATGTATTACACTCTATGACTAAGTATCTCAATGGCCATGCTGATGTAATAGCTGGTGTGGTAATAGTTAATAGCGAAGAAGAATACAAAAAATTTAGAAAGATGTCAAACCTAATAGGAGGTATAATAGATCCTTTCAATTCTTTCTTAGTTCAACGAGGTATTAAGACCTTAGCTTTAAGAGTAGAACGTGCTTCCCAAAATGCAAATGAAATAGCTAATTTCTTGTCTAATCACCCTAAAATTGCGTGGGTTAGATATCCCGGTTTGCCATCTCATCCTCAGTATGATATTGCCAAAAAGCAAATGTATGGCTCTGGGACTATGCTTGCTGTAGAATTAAAAGGTGGTTTTGATGCTGGTGTAATCTTGATGAATAATATCAAAATTTTCCAATTAGCAGTATCTCTTGGTGGTGTAGAATCATTAATTCAGCATCCAGCATCGATGACTCATTCTTCATTATCGAAGGAACAAAGAGAATCTTTTAATATTACTGATGGCTTGGTAAGAATAGCTGTTGGTATAGAAAATGTAGAGGACTTAAAAAAATCATTAGCAAATGCACTTGAATTAATCTAAAAGTTATTTAATATATTAATTTATACCTGCTTCATAAGTTGGAAACTATAAATTCATTATAAGTATTCTTATAAGAAGGCTGTCTCATAAGTTTGAAGCATATATTTAATCTTTAATTTCTAGTCGTCCTACACTTCAAAAGTGTAGGACGACTAGTTCTTGCAAGCCGCTTGCCATCATAGACTTACGTGATAAATTCCTTTTCAATGTTTATTCCAATATTTTATTATTTCTTATTAAGAAATAGTAAAGAAAGCATAGAATTCTGACTTATGAGATAGCCTCATTTTTATTGAATAAACAGATACGGAGCAAGCTCCGTCCCTACTGAAATATGCCGTCGTTCTATATCTTCAAGTTGTATTATGCTGACTGAGACTGAATTATAAGGTAGCCTCGTATTTTTATAAG
>JBDHXE010000043.1:0-14902 GCA_039810525.1 Chlorobiota bacterium
TTACGAAATATTCGTAGTTTTACGAAAATTTCGTAGAAATGGAAAAACTTACCCATGTAGAAGAAGAAACCATGCAAGCCGTTTGGCGCACCGGAGAAGGCAATATAAAAACCTTTATGGAAAAACTGGATGAAGCCATCCCATACACCACCGTGGCATCTATCATTAAAAATCTTGAAAAGAAAAATTACCTCAGCAGCAGGCTGCTTGGCAATACATACCTGTACAAACCTTTAATAAGCGAAGCGGAATACAAGAAGCGGTTCATGGGTAACGTGGTGAAGGAATATTTTGACAACTCTTATAAAGAACTGGTGAATTTTTTTGTGGAGCAGAAAAAATTATCGGCTAATGAACTGAAAGAAATTATCAGCATGATTGAAAAAAACAAAAAGTAAAAATTTCCTGATGCCAGTAATTGCCTTATATATTTTAAAAGAATTAATTCTATGCATTACTGCTCGCAGATCTTGTACCTAATTCATTGTCTAGCATAAATAGACCATCAGTATTATGGCCTATTAATTTTAATTTATCTACTATTATAGAAGTAGAGTCTTCTTCTTCTACTTGCTCGTTTACAAACCATTGTAGTAAAGAATTAGTGGCATAGTCTTTTTCTTCTAATGATAATTCGACTAATTTATATATCCAACTTGTTATTTGCTGCTCATGCTTATAGGCATCAATAAATGCTTCTAATGGGGACTTCCAAGTATTTTGAGGCGATTCGATAGTACCAATTACTGGACAAGAATTACGAGCTAACAAATAATCAAAAAACTTAAGAGCATGAGTCATTTCCTCTTGAGCTTGTATACGCATCCAATTTGCAAATCCATTAAGACTTTGAGATGAGAAATATGCAGCCATAGAAAGATATAAATTAGAAGAAAACATTTCTCTAACTATTTGCTGATTAATTGCATCTTGCATTGTTTGTTTTAACATTATTGCACCTATTTAATTAATAATTAATTTAATTGTATATTTTTTATGAGTTTAAATCCGAATAAAAGATAAAATAATTTTATTATTTTTTAGTAAAAATATGTAAGTTTACAATAATTTCATTATAATTAGTATGAGTGCAATTAGTAGTGTCATTAATATTGCTATTTTAAGTAATTTTTTAATTATAGACATAATCAAGCCAAATACTAAGAATCCAATTATCATTTTAGCAAATATTGGTAGCCCTGCTACAAATAATATAAGATTATCTATCATCGCAATACAAAAGATAATGGTATTACACCTTCCATTACAATATCACTTTTGAGTGAATTAAACCTCCACTGGCGAAGTGCCTCTAATGCGGCTTGTTCTAATCTTGGATCAGCTTTTTGTAGTGGAATAATCTTTCCAACAGTACCATCTGGCATTACTGTAAATTTAAATTTAAGAACAGCGCTAGTATTGACGCTGCTTGGGAATTTGGGCAATGGTTTGTGTAATACAATCCTATTACCTCCACCTCCCCATTCAATATCGCCAAACCCATATCCTGCACCTTTACCTGTACCTCGAGCTCCAAGACCTGTTCCATCTGATAACCCATCATTAGCTCCAATATCTTTTGTGCCAATACCTTTTTCTGATTCAGAGTTATTTTTAGTATTTGAATTAAATTCATTTACTGTTTTAATTTTGTCTGACATTAAATCGGTATTAGAAGCATAATTACTATGTTTGGTTTTGGTTGGTATATTAGCATCTTCCAATGGATTAGCTCTATCTGGTCCTTTTCTTTTGAGGCCTTTTTCAGCTAAATTACCAGCGCTTATGCCCGTACCATCACCATCACCAAAATTAAGTAGGGTAAGTGGCACTGTATTGTATTCAATTTGTCTGTTAATTGGTGGGGCAAAATACATCATTGGGGTAAGCATCAAGAATACAATTGCAATCAATAATGCAATTGTAAAACCTTTAGCAGTATTTTTATCCCACGGTATTTTGATATTTACTGATTTTTCTTCATCGTAAATCGAATGGTTGTACATTAAAATCCCCCCCTTATAAAATTACTTTATTCTATCAACCCATGTTTGAGAGAATCCATATCTTAATGCCACAGCTTTTGCTTCTTCTCTTGTTTGAAATGTACCAAATCTCACTCTATACCATTTCACATCTCTAATCATTTGCTCACTTATTGTAGCATTTAGGTTTTTATTTTTTAATCTATTTACCCAATCTGTAGCATCTTCTTTAGAAGGAGACGAATAAACTTGAATGGTGTAAATAGCATTAATTATTTTTTCTTCTTTAATTATTTGTGGTTTAGTTATATCTTTTGTTACTACTTCTGGCTTTTTTGTATTTTCTTTTACTATTTTGTTTTTGATAGTAATCATATTATCGGTATTAGCTTGTATTTTATTTTTGGCTATTACTTTTTCTTCTTTTTTAATTGATATAGTCTCTTTTTTATGATTCTCAATTTTTGATTTATTAAATTCACTTGCTAATTCTTTTTTAATATTATTTATCACTTCTTTATTGGTACTTCTTTGTACTTCTTTTTCTGTTATCTTTTCTGCTTTCTTATCAATATTATTAGTAGTGTCTATGATATTATTTTTTTTATTAATTGTATCAATTGTAGTAGATTCGTGTTTAGTGATATTTTTTTCTAATTTAGTAGTTGAGTCTTTTTGAGTTATTTGGTTGTGATTATAATAATTAGGGATAAAATAATACATAATCAAATATGCAATACCTAAGAGCAAAATAAGTGCTGCAACTGAAGAAATAAATATCCAAATGAATTTATTTTTTTTCTTTTTCTCATTTTGATTAATATTTTCAACTTTATTATCAATTTCTTTAATTTGCTGAGAAGAATTATCATTTATTTTTTCACTTGGTCTTGCATTATCAAATTCGGATAAATCGTAGTAATTCACATTTTCTGATTCTTCAATAGGTACAAATTTTTGCTCTTGATTAATTGGCTCAGGGTCTTGGATCTCTACATTATTGTTTTTTAATTGTTTTGCTTTTTTAGAAGCTAATTGCTCTGCTAATTGCCTTTTGAAATCATCATCTAATTCTATTGATGTATTTTGTTCATTATCATTATCTTGAATATTGTCTTTTTCTGTAAAATCACCACTATTGTTATGATTTTCTTCTTCAATTATTTGTGAATTAATTTCATTTTCTAAATTATCTGCTGCACTAACATCTTGTGGGCTTTCGTTATCAAAACTATCCCATACGTTGATATTATCTTGCTTTTGAAGACTAGGAGTTATTACTTCACTGTTGTCTTCAATTACTTCTTGTTTATCTATGGTTTCTTGAGTTTCTTTTGGTATTTTCTGTTGATTTTCTATTATCTCATCGGGTGTTACAATTTCTGGTTCAGAATAAACATAGTCATTAATATCATCAGGGTATTGTTTATCTTTATTTTGAAAAATATCATCATCGGGTTCGCCGACATTATAGCCGCCAAACTCTTCTTCTTTTTTAAGGATATTTTCCAAAAATTTTGCCATTTTATAAATTGTATCTTGCTCCTAATGAAGCAAAAATTCCCCTTTCTTTGTAACCATTCCAAATATAAATATCTGAATTTATTAGATTTTCAAAATTAGCAAATAATTTTAAATTATCCAATAACAAATAATCTGCACCAATTTTTAGATTAAGATAAGGCTCAAGTGAGTATTTATTATCCAAATCAGTATACCTATCACCAACATAATCAAAACCAATTTTTGTGCCAAACTTATCATTCCAATTTTTTATATAATTTACTCCAATTGCAATATTAGGGATATATGGTATAGCACTATTAGAATAATCGCTCAATTTACTATTATTAGCGGACATATTGGCTACAAATGTTCCAATATTTTCAATATACCAATTGATTTCGAAGTCTGATTTGATGATAGTGCCTGTTTGATAAGATAATACAAATGAACCAATTTGAGTCATATCATCATTTATATATATTGGTATCCTATCTTTGTGTGCTAAATTAAATGCAGCAGAGACGGTCAATTCCTGATAAGGATGAAATTCGATAATACCTTTCAAATTTAGAATATCGTAAGAGTAGTCCAAATTGGCAAAGTTTGAGATATAAGGATTTTGGTAATAATTATCTATAAAGGTTTGGTTTACAAGTCCACTTCTAATATTTCCTTTTATAGTAAAATATTTGTTCATTCTATATTCGGCATTTCCTAAAAGCAGAAGTCCACCTCTATCAATTCCTTGTAAATTGCTTGCAAACTGCAAACCAGCTTGCCCACCAAGTGAAATATCATTTGTAATAAGTGAGATTTCACCACCAAATTGTATATAGTTAACATTATTACCCGCGAGGCTATGTATATCTACAATAGCATTAGCTCCTATTAGAAATTTATCCCATATTTTTTTCATTTTTAGATAAGCGCTAAAATTATTGTCTGCGGTTTCTACTTCTGAAGTTTTTAATTGGAAGCCATTAAATCCTAAACCAGTATTAAATTGAACGCCTCCAGAATTGCCATCTACGTCTAAAGCAGCTTTGAAATGATTAATATTTCTTTTGAATAGATTAATAGGATTGGCATATAATTTATAAGCATAGTTATTATAGGCGATAGTAGTCCGAGTTCTGCTACCACCAAATATAAAGAATTTCATTGGAGCAATATAATCAGAACTTGCCATTAGAGATAATTTGCTAAAATCGGCATTATCAATGTGCCCAGCACCAAAATTATAATCACCTATGAAAGCTAAGTCATAACCATTTATTTTAGTTTGGTATTCGCCATAAATATCACCAGTAGTAAACCTTCCTATATCTGCCCCAATATAAGCATTTACGGGTATTTTCTTTAAAGATTTTGGTATCAGTTCTATTGAATTTAAAAGAATAGTAGGTTGTTTATCTAATGAATTAATAGAGTCTAATATGTTAGTAGTTAGAGGCTTTGGTTTTTTAGGGTCTTGTTTTGCACCTGATGATACATCAACTTTTAGATTACCTTGTATTATGAAATTTGGTAATTCTAAAGGCTCTGACTTTGGTTGTAATTCATTAGTAGATTGATTGTTAGTTTGAGATAATAGTAAATTACTAAAAAGTATGATTAAAATAATATTAATAAGTATTTTCATTTTCAATTCTCCTAATTCTTTTTAAGCCTTTTAAGTCGGCTTTTAGCAGTTTTTCCAAAATCATCGTTAGGTCTTATAATTTCTAAGGTATTGTATATCTCACGAGCGGAATCAATTTTTCCAATTTTTTCATAAGCTTCACCGAGATTAATAAGAGCTAGTGAATACCAGTCTTCGTTTCCTTCAAAATTATCTTTTACTATAATAAAATTATTAATAGCGTTTTGATAGTCTTTATCTCTAAAATACAATTCTCCAATTCTATACCTTGCTTCCGACGATATTTTCGGATTGTCTTTGATATCTGATATCATAGTAAAATAAGTGCGTGCCGAATCGTATTGTCCGTTATTTCTAAAATGCATCGCAATTCTATATATAGATTGATCTCCCCAATCTGAGTTTGGATATTTTTTGTGTGTATCTAAAAATAGATTTAAAGCAGATACTGTATCACCTTGTCTATATTTGATTATTGCTCTTTCGAATGAACTCTGCGACGCCAGATCCGAATTAGGATAGATGGTTTGAAGTGATGCTAAGAGCGAATCAGCAGTAGCAACATCAGCCATATCAAGGTGTAATAGTCCATTTTCAAGAAGTGCAGTAGGTGCCCATTCACTTTTTGGATAATATAGTTGTATTTTTTTGAATATATCGCTTGCCTTTTCTGTATTATTTATATTGATATAGCTTTTTGCCATCATATACAAAACTTCTGGTGTACTTTCGTCTTGAGGATGTTTTTCTACAAATTTTGAAAATTCGTTGATAGCATCATTATATTTTTGCCCTTGATAAAACATTTCACCAATTTTCCTCTGAAAAACAGGAGCAAAAGGGCTTTCTGGATTAGTCTCTACGTATTTATTAGCAATATCTATGGCTTCGCTCTCTCTGCCTAACGATATTAAACAATATTGGATACTTTTGATAGCTTCGGGCGCTAAATCACTTCCTGGGTATGATTCAATTACAATTTTGTAATTTGTAATTGCATTCTCGTAATCACCCATATTGTAATAGCAATCTCCAATAGCATAATATGCACGAGGCACTAAAGTACTCTGTGCATAAGTATTAATCATAAAATGGAAGTTATCAATAGCTTCTTTGTATTTATTTTCTTGGAATCTTATCAAGCCTACTAAATATAGTGCATTAGGCGCAAATTTGGATTTATTATATAATTGTACAAATCTTAATAGCGAGGTAATTGCTTGTTCGTTAGCTCCCATTCTATATTGGGCATTGGCTAATTGATATGTAGCATACTGCCCTTCGTCGGAACCGGGAGATAGCTTGGAAGCCTTTTGATAAAATTCAGCAGCATTTTTAAAGTTTTTCTGTACATAATACCCATCGCCTTGACGTGTAAGTACTTCTATTGCATATTTGGACTTAGGAAACTCTTTTACTAGATCTTCGAATACTTTAGAAGATTTATCAAATTCTTTTAATCTAAAATAAGACCATCCTAGCCCATACAGTGATTCTTCTCTTCGGGTAGATGCTGGATAATAGTTTAGTATTTTATCGTAATTTTCTATTGCATTTTTAAGTAAATCATTTTTATAAAATGCTTCAGCTAACCAAAATATTGCTTCATCGCTCCGTGTATCGTCTTTAGCATTTGCAATAAAGTATTGAAGGTGTGGTATAGCTTCGGCACTTCTAATGGAATTAATAAGTGCAATACCTAATTTAAGATTGGCTTCAGAAAGATACCAGTGTTTTTTAGGCATAATTATTTCGTTAGAGCTTTCAGCTAATTTAATAGCTTTTTTGTATTCTTTTACTGCTCTATCCCAAAGTTCTCTTTCTGTATATGCAGTACCTAACAGCAAATTTATCCTTATTAATATTCTTCCATCTTGGGTCTCTATAGAAGCTCTTTCTAAGGTTTTGATTGCAGTGTCGTAGTCTTCTTCTTCGTAATAAATCTGTCCTAATTCTAATAATACATTTCCCAATAATGGATATGCGGGCTGTGATGATAATGATAAAAGCTCTTTCTTGGCTTCATCTTTATTCCCGTTTCTTTTAAGTGCAATGACTTTATATAATTGTGCGGTTGTTAATATTTTAGATGGTTTATCTTCATTGCTTGCTATTATTTTATTGTATTGCTCTAATGCTAATTTATTATTACCAAGATTAAGCAGAGACCAACCATAACCTAATCTAATAAGATCAATAAATTCTGATTCTGAATATGTTTGTAGAAAGAATTCAAAGACTTTAGATGCTTCTTGATAATTACCAGCAATATTATAAGATTCTCCTTTTAGATAAATAATCAGCTCTCTTATATTATAAACTGATGTCTGAGTTTCATATTTCGCAATAGTCGAATCATTCAGTATAATTTTGTCTAGTAGTGTTTCTGCTTGATTTAGAGCTAATAGTGCCCTTGTAGGTTGTCTTAGAGAAAGTAAATTGCTGGCTTCGGCTACTAATGAGCTTATATATGTATTTCTATAGGGATAAGTTCTAGAGTTTAATCTAAAATATGAAATAGCGGAATCATTTTTCATATTCAATTCATAGATTCGGCCAACGTTGTATAGGGCTTCATCTGCAAATTCTCCATCTGGGTAGTTGATAGCTGCTGCAAGAAATGGCTGAATAGCATCTAAAGTTTTGCCTTCTTTTGTAAGAGTAACTGCATACCAGAAATTAGCTAAGTGAGCTAATTTACTATAAGATTTCCTATCTCTATCTTCAATATCTGTTTCTGAATATATTACTGCGGTTTCGAAGAATACTTCGGCATCTGTATATTTTTTTTGCTCAAATGTAATTAATCCCCGCATTAATTCTGCAAATGGAATAAATGGAGAATTGGATCTTGATTTAATAAAGCTACTTAGTTGATGAAAAGCAACATTGAGATTATCTTGTGAATAATCAATTTTTGCTTTAAGTATCAAAGATTTATCTTTTGATGGATTATCTGGATATTGTCTGATGAGTTCGAATAAAATCCTTTCAGAATTTTTAATTAAACCATCATTATAGTTTTGCTCTGATCGTTCAAATTGTAAAGAACCAAAATCATAATTATAATCTATAATTTGTGAATGTGCATTAATAGAAAAAAAGCACAAGCTTATTATAATAATAAATTTCCTTACCATAATACCTTTCTCATTAATTATTATGGCAGCCCCCTAAAAATAAAATTATGCTGCATTGTAAAAATACAAAAATTATCTTATATATTATGTAATTAAATTAAAATTAGATATTTGATTATTTGATTTTTTTAGAATTAATATGCTGAATATGGATATTTGGAGAGTTATAATTATTTTCTTGGGCATGGCTTACACCACAATATTTAGCTAATGTTTCTTTGAGTTTTTCTTTTTCTTCTTTGTTCATAAATTTGCATTGTAATTTGAATGACTCTTCAAAATCATTTTTGCTTGTGAGTTCTATATGCGAATCTTTTGAAAATTTATCTTTGCTTGGGAATATGCTAAGTGTGGATAGGCTATCAAAACCAAATTTGACTCCTGCATATATCAAATACATAAATGCAATCATACCTGTAGATTCGAGAAATGTGATAGGCTCTACACCATAATAATGTACAATATATTTATTCCATACCCAAGTCAAGATCAAGCTACTTAGCTTTAATAATCCTGCAAATATCAGGATATATATTAAAGACTTTATTGCACTATTTTTTAATGATTTCATTTATTAAATTATATGAGAATATAGTATATAAACGAAATTGTATAGTCAATATTTTGCTAAGCTTTTTTAAAAAAAGCCATAGATTACCTATGGCTTTTTTATCATTCCAATTTTTATCTTAATTGATATTATACGTCATTCAAAGATTTATAAAGCTCTTTTAGCTTTTTGCGTAAATGCAATACTGCATATCTTTTGCGTGCCAATAAGGTATTGATATTAACCCCTGTATCTTCGGACATTTCTCTGAAAGAAATACCTTCAAATTCGTTTTTTACAAATACTTCTCTTTGCTCAAGTGGTAGCTCAGCTAATCCTTCTTGTACAGCTTCCCAGATAGTTTTGCGAATCAAATCAGTCTCGGGACTACTTGAAAAATCTCCTAAGAAGTTCTCAAAAGTATCTACTCCATCTTCTGCTTGCCCGGGTGTTTGCATATCTGAAAATGTCTCAGCACGTTTTTTCCTATATGAGTCTATTATTCTATTTCTAACAGCAGTAAATACCCAGGAAGCAATATTTTCTATTGGTTTTTGAACATTAGCTGAAGCGGCAAGTACGTTTGTGAAAACATCTTGTAAAATATCTTCTGCTTCTTCCTGACTACGAACACGCTGACGTATAAAACCTAGGAACTTCTTTCTATCAGTTCGGAAAAGATTTTCAATTTGCAATGCTAAATCCATAACCACTCCTAATTATTTTGTCTAAAAATTTCTTCGTTAAGTATAGCAATTTTTTTTTATTTTTTGCTATTTCGTCATTATAAAATAACTCTGTATAAATCTAGACATCTTCCTCCACTTAATTTGTCTCTTTTGTCAAATCATATCTTATATAGACAATTTAAAATTAAAAAGGTTTCAATTTTTGAGAAAAAAACTTTCACAAATATAAAATTATTTCTCGAATAATATAATTATTTAATATTAATTTTCATTTTTATGTTGTATTATGACAATCTTGCATTATATTTTGCTATTTCTGTCATAACACCTGACATTTCTTCTCTTTATTATGTCATTTATACTGAATTATATTACAAATAAAGTAATGACTATATCATTGGGATTTTTATGCCAAATTTTTTGGCATTATTTTGTGCCTTTTGGTATCCTGCATCCGAATGTCTTAATATTCCCATAAGTGGGTCGTATGTAAGTACTCTCGACAATCTGCCTTCAGCTTCGTCTGTACCATCAGCTACTACTACCATTCCTGCGTGTAGTGATAGCCCCATTCCTACTCCTCCACCATGATGAAATGATACCCAACTTGCCCCACCAATTGCATTTAGAGCGAAGTTAAAGTAAACCCAATCTGCTATTGCATCGCTTCCATCTAGCATTGATTCTGTTTCTCTATATGGTGATGCTACTGAGCCACAATCTAAATGATCTCTACCTATTACTATTGGTGCTGATATTTTACCTGTCTTTACTAATTCGTTAAACATTAGTCCAGCTTTTTTTCTTTCTCCATAGCCTAACCAACATATTCGTGCAGGCAGTGCTTGGTATTTAATGGTTGCACTTGCATTATCTATCCATCGGTGTAGTGCTTCATTTTCGGAAAATAAATTTTTGATTGCTTCATCTGTAACTTTTATATCGTTAGGGTCCCCGCTTAGCGCCAACCATCTAAATGGACCTTTGCCATCGCAAAATAGCGGTCTAATATATTCTGGAACAAATCCATTGAAATCGAAAGCATTAGGCACATTGCCATAGTCTTTGGCAATTCCTCTGATATTGTTACCATAGTCAAATACTACTGCACCTGCTTTTTGGAATTCTATCATAGTGGCAACATGTTTTCCAATAGATTTATAGCTCTCTTCGAGGTATTTTTCAGGATTATCTATTCTTAACTTATCTGCTTCTTCTTTGGTATAGCCTTCTGGATAGTATCCATTTAATGGATCGTGGGCAGCAGTTTGGTCAGTTACTACATCTGGTATAATACCCATGCTAAGTATTGCAGGCAAAAGTTCTGCTGCATTACCAACTAATCCTATTGAAATTGAAGTTTTGTTTTCTTTATTTGTATTGATAATATCTAATGCTTCTGCGAGATTATGTAATTTAATATCACAATATCCATCTTTAATTCTTTTATCTATTCTTGCTTCGTCTATTTCGATTGTAATAGAAGCCGCACCTGCAAATTTAGCTGCTAATGGTTGAGCACCACCCATACCACCCATTCCAGCAGTAAGTACGAATCTACCATTTAAATTGGATCCAAAGTGTTGTCTTCCACATTCGGCAAAAGTTTCGTAAGTTCCTTGTACTATCCCTTGGGTACCAATGTATATCCATGAGCCCGCTGTCATCTGCCCATACATTATCAATCCCATTTTGTCTAATTTTCGAAATTCTTCCCAAGTAGCCCATTTTGGTACCAAATTAGAATTAGCTATTATAACTCTTGGAGCTGATGAATAAGTCTGAACTACTCCTACTGGTTTACCTGATTGGACTAATAGAGTTTCGTCTTCATTCATTTCTTTAAGGGTACTAACAATTGCATCGAATGATTCCCAATTTCTTGCGGCTTTGCCTAAACCACCGTATACGATTAGATCAGATGGCTTTTCTGCATTTTCTGGATCAAGATTGTGATGTATCATTCTATAGGCGGCTTCAATTTGCCAATTTTTACAATTTAATTGGGTTCCTTTGATGGCTTTAACTGTTCTCATTAACTTTTCTCCTATATTTTGGCTTCTTTGTTATTTTCGTGGAAAGCTATTGTTGCCTTTTTTATTTCTTCGCTATTCATTTTGTATCTTTCAAATACTTCTCTTAGAAAGTCCCAAGTCCATATACCTGCATTATGCCCATCGCCCCATACAATCATTAGAGCATAGTTGCCCACTGGTTCAATCTTTTTAATTTCATATTGTCCTCTGCGTATGGTTGGCATTACAAATTTATTGGCTGATAGTTGATTTTTTGCTTTTTCTAAGCAATATGCACAAGGGCAACTTTTTCTAAGATTTTCAATTGTTATAATAGATTCAAAACCATCATTCCAATTTATTTTGATTAAATTTGGCTGTGGTCTCGTAATATTACTTGGAATATTATTCATTTATCTAGATTCCTATTTATTAATTACTTTTTAATAAGCTAATAATATTATTTTGTGCATCATTTAGAGCAGTAGTTGCATCTTTTCTACCATATAATACTTCTACTGTAGCTTCTTCGATAATGTTTTCGATATCTAACCATTTGGGGTGTACTGGAGTCATTTTAGCACTTTTTAATTGTTCAGCAAAGACCATTCTTTTTGGTGAAGATTTATAGAAGTTATCGTTAAAGTATTGTTTATCAGCAGGGAATCCAGCTTCTATAATTTTTTTACAAAATTCAAGTGAATTGATTCCATTGGTCATATATTTGATGAAATCTTTTGCTAATTGCTTGTTAGAGGATTTGTTACTTACTGCTAGATATTCGCCCCCAGCAAAAGAAATGCCTTGTTTATCATTTGCTTTGGGTATAGGAGCAACATTGTAGCTAAGTGAAGGATTTTCATTTTTAATTTTTTCGATAAGCCACCCACCTGAGAACAAAAATCCTAATTTACCTTCTGTAAATGTGGCATCTAATTGCCTTTGAGTCTCAATTAGACCGTTGCGAGATAGTTCTAGATACATATTCATAGCTTTGATATTTTCTTGCGAATTAACAACTGGTTCACCTTTATCATTAAAGATATCACCACCATAAGTCCAAAACATAGAGACTATTTTTTTATAAAGGCGATGTTTGTCTGAACCATTTGCTCCAAAGCCATAAATATTATCGAGGTTGCTAATTTTTTCAGAAAATAGCAATAAGGAATCGAAATTTGATGGTGGAACAACACCACCACTTACTTTATATAGTAATTCTTCATTGTAAAATAATACTCTTGTATCCACTATCCATGGTAAAGCAAATATTTTACCTTTATAATAAGAAGGGGCGGTAGAGAAATCAATATATTTATCAATATTAGCTTCTCCTTTTGTAAATTCATCTAATACTCCAGCAGACGAAAATTGTGCAACCCAATCGCTACCAAGCTCTAATACATCTGGTGCAGTATTGGAACTAAATGCGGCAAAAAGTTTAGTTTTACCATCATTCCAACTTAATTCTGTTAATTCAACATTTACGTTGTATTTTTTTTCAAATTCTTTTACTAAGCTATCTATTACCTTTACTTGGTAAGGTTCACTCCAAAAATGCCAAAATTTAATTGTATTAATATTATTTTTAGGCTCTTCATTGCATGAAATGAGGATAATCGATATTAAAATAATTGAAATAAATTTACTCATAGCTTTCCCGTATTTTCTTACAAAAATAGTAATTTATTACAGATTTGCTTTGTAATTTAATGAATATTTTTTAACTTGCTGCACTAAAGTTATTTAATTATTTATTATTTTTGAGTAAGTTAAATATTAATTAAGGTAACTAATGAAAACTCTAATTGAGCCATTTAAGATAAAAGCTATTGAGGAAATACCTATTACTACTCGTTCTCAACGAGAAGAATATATGAAACAGGCATTTTATAATCCATTTTTTTTAAAATCTGATCATATTACTATTGATTTGCTTACTGATAGTGGTACTACTGCAATGAGTGCTAAGCAATGGGCGGCACTAATGGATGGAGATGAAGCTTATGCTGGTAGTCGCAGTTATTATAAATTCGAAGACTCTGTGAAAGAATTTACTGGTTTAAAGAATATAATTCCTACCCATCAAGGTAGAGCAGCAGAAAAGATTTTATTTACTATTATTGGTGGTAAAGGCAAAACTATTATTTCTAATACTTTATTTGATACTACACGTGGCAATATTGAATTTTCTGGTGCTGAAGGTATTGATTTACCTTGCGAAGTTGGGACTAAGCCGGAGATTGAAGCACCTTTTAAGGGTAACATTGATTTAGTAAAATTAGAAAAGACAATTGAAGAGATTGGTAAAGAAAATATACCTTTGGTGATTATCACTATTACTAATAATAGTGGAGGTGGGCAACCTGTATCTATGCAGAATATAAGGGAAGCTAAAGAAATTTGTAAGAAGTATGGTATCCCTATGTATTTGGATAGCTGTAGATTTGCTGAAAATGCTTATTTCATTAAACAACGCGAGCAAGGTTATGGTGATAAATCTATCAAAGAGATAGTTCAGGAAATGTTTTCTTATTGTGATGGCTCTACAATGAGTGCCAAGAAAGATGGGCTATCGAATACTGGTGGTTTTTTGGCTGTAAATGATGATGAATTAGCCCAAAAAGCAAAAGAGTTATTGATAATTACTGAGGGATTTATTACTTATGGTGGTATGACAAGAAGAGACTTGGAAGCATTAGCTCGTGGTTTTGAAGAAGTGTTAGATGAGAATTATTTAAGTTATAGAGTCGGCCAAGTTAAATATTTGGGGGACAAATTAATTGAGGCAGGTGTTCCAATTTTAGTGCCTACTGGTGGCCATGCTGTCTATTTAGATGCTAAGCGATTTGCACCTCATATTAAGCCTGAATTTTTCCCCGGTCAAAGTGTATTGAGTGAATTATATTTAATTGCTGGAATTAGGGCTGTAGAGATAGGTTCATTAATGTTTGGTAAGAATGATGCAAATGGCAATCATATTGCTCCTCCTATGGAATTAGTTAGATTAGCTATTCCACGTAGGGTTTATACCAAATCTCATATTGATTATATAGCAGAAGCATGTATAGAGACATATCAAAATAGAGAAAAATTAAAAGGTCTTAAATTAACCTTTGAAGCTCAATTTTTACGTCATTTCACTGCAAAATTGGAATATATTGATTAAATTTAAGATAGAAGCTATCTCATAAGTCGGAATTCTATGTTCTTTTTACTATTTCTTTATTAAGAAATAGCAATATATTGGGATAAATATACAATATAAGTTTATGATAATAAGCGGCTTGCAAGAATAAGTCGAGGCTGTCTCATAAGTCAGCCTCTCTTTTTATAATAACATATATAAAGTTTTCCACAATTTACAATTAGGAT
>JBDHXE010000044.1:0-14820 GCA_039810525.1 Chlorobiota bacterium
AACAAATTAAGTGCATAGTTATTATTGCTTGTGAATAGTATATCTTTAAACAAAGCTACAGATAAGTTGTTAATTTCTGCACCACGTATTAACTCCTTCTTTCCATTAGGATATATCTTGTATGCTTCTGCCACAGCAAGTTTTCCATCGCCTCTGGGTATTTGGAATAGCCCATTAGATGTACGGTATAGAGTAGTGTACATTATATTCTGATTGATAATTTTAGTAATAATTATTCCATAAGGCAATTCTCTGTCTTTTACTAATTTCATCATTTTTTGTATAAGAACTTTTTGCTCCAAAGCCTTTGGTTTATTGCTAATCAACTGCAAAGTACTATACATAGGTGCTCCTCCGCGCTTATGTGCATTACTTTGTTTTACTCTACGAGTAGGCACTCTATCACTTAATAGATTTTTTAGATAACCATTCTTTACAATATCTAAATCTTTTGGCTTTAAGCCATCATCATCTATTACAAAATGCCCCAATAATGGTGTATTTTGGTAAGCTTTTAATGATGGAATAGCTTTGAGCGATAAAAATTCTGGTAATACTCTTGCTCCAATTTTATTTTGAAACAGAGTATTGCGGCTATCGGTAGATACCCCGCCTTCTGACATAGTAGGGCGAATAGCAACTATCTGAGGAGCAAATACTTGCGCTATGAGTTCAGTAGCAGCTTGCCCAGCAAAAATCACTGGTCCTGAATAAGGATCATCTATTGGTTCACTGAGAGACGATTCCACCAATATTTTGGCTGAATTAGTGATAGCATTCTTTAACGAATCAATAGATTGTAGCTCATCTGGTTTGATGCAATAGGTAGAATAAAAATTACCCAAAGGCATTCCGTCTTTATTCTGAGTAAAGCATGCCGATTCTAATCCAGTATAATAATCGGTATTGATATATTGCATACCTTCCGAATTAAGATAAAAGGTAATTTCTGGTAAATATTCTATACTTACAGAGGAATTATATATTTGTGGATAATCTTTAAAAATTGCTGATAATGAGTTTACAATACCGCTATACTTATTCATATCAAAGTTTGGTATTTCATTAATATTATAATTAGTCTGTGGCTCCTCTCTCAAAAAATCTTGGGTAGTATCTTTGATTACTCTATTTTGCATTACAGATAATTTTTTAGAATATATCTCAGAATTCTGCTTGTAGGCAGCATCAGTAGCCAACCATAGCTCTCTCCTAATAGAATTATATGATAACTCATAGGGTATTCTTCGATTTTTGAATACTTCTTCATCGTCAGTAGATCCAAAAAATCCTAATCCCACATCAAAGAAATTTGTATTGTCTAATTTATAATCACCTACTCTTAGATCTACACTAATTGAAGCAAATGTAAAAGAACTCGAATCGTTTACCGAACCAAGTATTGATTTGATATTAGAGCTCTTACGTAACTTAAGTGTATATGCTATATAATATGGTTTTTGTAATGACTCTAATTGTAAATCATTCATCGATCTATCAATTTCGTCTTTCATAGCTCTGAATATTTCATCTTTGTTATATAGAAATCCTTGAGCAAATATCGAAGAGAAACTGATAAATAATATTGCTATTATTAATTTTTTCATATTGTTGCGACCTTATTAATAATTTTCAATTAATTTAGGTGAATCTAAAATAGGAGGTTTTGCTTGCGATTTTTGCTTTTTCTGAACTTCTATATTAGAAATTAATAAACTTGGTGAACTCGCTGATACAGGTACCCCACCAGATTCGGCTCCACAAATTCCATTGAAAATCCCTATATCATCTCCTGTAGCCAAAATGTTTTTAAACGTAGTAAGCGGAGTACCTATCAGATCTACACCTCTTACTAATTGGCGAGGGCGTCCATCAGGATATATTTTGTAAACAACCAATGGAGTTACATTGAAAGCATTAGGTATAGTGCGGTTAGTAAAAGTAAAGCCACCCGATACTTCTGCAAAATAAAAACCATATTCCTTGCCTTGTAATTTGATCTGCTGCTGTAGTAATTTGATAAGTGAATCATTGCTCACTTGCTTAGTTGATTCTACTATCAAATTAGACTGTCTCGATACTGGATTATAGCCCGCCTGAGCCCTTCCGTGTCCATTAGAATGTGGGAAATTTTCGATAGGTGATCGCGACATAAGAAAACTTTTGAAAATACCGTGATCTACACTTACTACTTGTTCTGCCTTTGTGCCCTCATTATCATAAACATAATATCCGCTAAGCTCTGTGTTGTTTAGTTTCTTTCTCGTAGGGTCGAAAGTAATAGTAATAAAATCAGGCATTATTGATTTGCCTACAGATTGCTTGAATGTTTGGCTAGAATTTGGATCCTTCTCACGATGTCCCTCTACTCTATGCCCAAATATTTCGTGAAAAAATACACCTGCTGCCTCACCCGAAAGAATTGCCGGGCCAGAATAAGTCTCGGCCAAAGGGGCTTTTCTTAGTTCATCTAATAGTGCAATCATTTTGTCAATTTCTTGGCTTACTTGCTGTACAGAAGGCAACCCATCTGGAGTAAATGAGAAGTAAGACCGATAGAGAGGTAGGCTCATACCATCGTTTGCCTTTGTTTCGGCAATTACAAACAAACGTGCATTGGTCTCATACCACTTCATTTTGCTACCTTCGGAATTAATAAAGACTTTTTCTTGCACTTCGGTCTGCAGAAATACATTATTTGATAATATCCAAGGATATTCGACAAACTTTTTAGAAAGATTGCGCAATTTATCTTCCCACTCTTTGATATTAACATCAAAATCTTTTTTCTCACCATTGTATTGTATTGGCTCTTCTTTGGAGAAATCAGGTGATTGGTCATCTTCGCTCACCTTTACTTTCTGATTAGTTTGTGCCTTTTTAAATCTTTCTATAGCCGCACGGTATCGGGCATCGGTAGAATTCCAAATAATATTTTTGATAGCAGCAAGATTGTCATCAATTGGCAATTGTATTGCCCCACCAGCAAAATTAAATTGAATAGGATTACCTCTTATAATATGAGTATTATCAAATTTATAATCGCCAACACGTAGATCTATATCTAATATCCTATTCTTATTAGAAGTAGAACTAAGTATTTTCCCATTCTTTGAAGAAATATTTACCTTTTTTAAAGTAGTAACATTATACGCTAAGTAGTATGGTGGCACTTCTTCCTTCGATAACGAACTCATAGTCCTATTCATTTCTTCTTTTAGACCATCGATAAGTTTATCTTCAGAATATGCATAAGAGAATGCAATAGCAATCAGCAGCAACCCAAAAAGTTTTCTAACCATTAAATTTAACTCCGTAATTAAAATATGTCTAAATAATAAGTAAATTACACTTCTATACTTGCCTCTCTTTTAGCAGTTTTCTGTACTATCATTTCTATTATTGCAAAAATAATAGCTAATATTAAGAATAACTGCCATAATTCTGTACCCACAGTCGCTCTTATTATTTCAGAATCTATCTTTTCTGGTTTATTTAATATATATAAAGAAGTCTTACTGCCAAGAGCTTTTGTCAAATATTCCTTAATATATGTGTCGTCAGTAGAATGCAAATCAGACTCACTTGGTAAAAAATTAACTGCTACTTGTTTTACAAAATTTGATTTGCTATCATAAATTGTATATATTCCAAGCATATCCAATTTATTTAGATTAAGTACCAACGAATTTGCCAAACGGATGGGACTAATATACGATTGATTACCTAAGGGATCTACAAGCTTATAACTATCAGAATTAAACTTCTTAGATAGATTTACCACTACATTGTCGCCCGGGTATGCCATTTGACTTATCTCATTTGACGATGTAAGATATATAACAGCTCTATATACTAATGTAGGGAATATACCTGTAAAAGGCAGATTACCCCAATTAGATTCTGGAATAGATGATATATACAATATACGGCCATCGCCTATTCTATTTTCGGTAAGCAAATTGCCTACTGGTGTATTAATAATAGCTATACCAGATTTAGGAGGTATTATTTTAGTTAGTTGCGGCGATTCTATATCATTATTATTATCATTTATTTTAAATACTCCATCGAATAATGGATGATTTTTATCTATTGAAGTAATCCTTACGGCATCTGTAGGAGCAAATTCTCTGAAATCTGCTTGCCCAAAACCTAATCGCTGCAAAGTAATATTAGTAGATTGATAATCATTAGAAGGGAATAGTAGGCAAGAACCACCTTGATCTATATAACTATATAACCTATTAGCATCATTTTGACTCATATTAGAATTACTTGTAATTACAATATCATATTGATCGAGCGATATAGTTGATAACTTTTGATTATCAATAATATCAATATTAGCAAAATCATTTGCTGATGAGACTGCCTGCAAAGCTTTAGCTATATAATCAATTCCTTGATGGCTTCCAATAATTAAAATTCTTGGTTGCTTAGCTACATTAAATCCAAAATATCTACTATTATCCCAATTTAGTGCATCGGGCTCTAATTCTAATTTGACAGTAGTAGGACCATAAGATTGGATAGGCGACCCAATAGCCACAGAAATATTTTGCTTAGCTGGTACAGTAAAACTACGCTGAGCTACATTATTTGAATCATAATTCATCGATACTACAGCATCTTTTATTTCATTATTAGAAAAATTTTTGACAAATAGCTCCAACTCTACAATTTTTTTATAATTAAAAATAGATGTAATTACATTTAATGAATCTAATGAAAGATTGTTGATATCGGCATCATTATCTCCACCTATTACAACAAAATAGCAATTATTAAAAGAAGATAGCAAATTAGCTGTATCTTTGCTTTTGATATCAAATATATTTTTCTGTGCATCTGTAATTATAAATAAAGATTTGTTCAGATTAGCAGCAGAAGCTGAGAAATCACTAATCGATTTTAAAGTAGAATTTAAGTTAGCGGGTGTAGATTTAGCTTGCAATTTATTAATTTTATCTTTTATAAAATCAAAATTCTTAGAATATGACAAAGAAGAAGGGCTATCGTTTGCGTTCAGTTCAGAGAGCATCACTTCATCGCCCTCTTTTAAAGAATTTATAATTTTGATAGCAGTATTTTTAGCTTGCTTAAGTCTATTGCCATTGGCATCTGATACATCCATACTAAAAGAATTGTCTATCAATATGATAGCACTTGTTTTAGAATAAGTTTGGAAAAAAGGTAGACTGGTAGGTATAGCAGGTCTTGCAAAAGCCATCACAATAGATGCAATAATCAAAGTCCTTAAAATTAATAGTAATATTTGTTTGATTTTGAAACTTTTAATCTTAGATTTTTGTAATTCCTTAAGAAATTTCAAAGAAGAAAACTCGACAGTCTTCATCTTTCTGAGATTTAATAAATGCAAAATCAGAGGTATAGAAGCCGCAATCAAGCCAAAAAGTACAAACGGATTAAGAAAATTCATTATTTTAATATAATAATTAAGTACAATTACTGCTTGACGAATATATAATTAAAAAGTTGAAGAATAAACAATTTATCAGCAATATCAATTATTCGTATTATCTAATATCCAATCCCATATTATACATTTATAGGAATCAAAATATAATGTATAATATGGGGATAATTTTAATTATTCATATCACTACTTTTATCTGCAGAATATGGATTTTTGTAACTAAGATATACCAACAAAGGCAAATTAAATGCTACAAAAAAATCTACAAATATCATAAGGTAGTTGTATTCAGCAAAATTGCCATGACTTACAGATTCGATTACATGTCCAACAGCAGCTCCAAACATAAATAGTGCCCAGCCTATTGCAATTGCAGCTCTAAATCCATTCTTATATTTGATACAAAAAAATGCAAGCACACCCCATACACCGTCGTGAATGCCTACCTCTGTCTGAAATGGACTACCAGTTGCCCAGCCAATACCTTGCGCTGCAGCATCGGCAAACAATACATGAGGCACAAAACCAAATACAAAACCTATCACTCCTACTTGAAATACAATAGAGTAAACATATAGAAGCTCTATAAACCGAGCTTTGTTTCTCTCCTTCTTCGATAAGTAAAAGTGTAGCAACAATCCAATGTAGCCAACAATTATTACAATAATATCTGCCATAATTCAACTCCCAGAATATTTTTAAAAATATTATTTTAATTAAGTTATAAAATTAAGTAATTTTGGGCTTTTATCAAAATTTAATTAACTTTGCAGTTAAATTATTTTTATTTTTTTTGAATTAAATAAATTAATATTAATAAATTTATTTTTTCACCTTAGATTAATACCAATACAATAATAGGAAACTATATAGCTAATTTAATAATATAATTTTTTTAAAAAAAATCATTTCTCAATTAAACCTTTTTTAATTTATTTTGTCTATTGATTAAACGATTTATTTAATAACTTAATAAAAGGTTATATTATGAAAAACTCAATGATTATGGCTGTTGGTGCATCTCTAATTATATTTGCAGCAAGCCAAGTAAATGCAGCTCCTGTAGCTAAAACAAGCAATGATATGAAAACTACTAAAGTTGCTGCCAAAACTGTAGCTAATACTACCAAAACTGATGAAAATGCTACTCCTGCCAAACATCAGCACAAAGCTAAGATCAAAGCTACCAATAACGAAGAACAACCAGCTAATGCAAAAGAAACAGCTAAACCAGAAAAAACAAAGAAACATCATAAAGCAAAAAAAGAAGCTAAATCTAACTAATTAGACTATAGAAATAATAAAAAATCCGAAGATTTACCATCTTCGGATTTTTTTTTGATAAACCCAATTTTACATATACTATTGCCATTCATCTTAATCTTTCTAAACAATTAACGCAATAATAATACCAATAATAGCAATGCTTATTGCCGATATACTTATTATCTGCAAACTATTATACTTTTTCAGAAGCTCAGAATAATCAATTTCGTTCTGATGTAATCTTTTGTTGATCCGATTATATTCCTCTATATTATCCTTCCCAAAGATTGCAGTAATCGAACCCTTAGATATTTCGTCTAATTTATTATTATCTTGCTGATTGCTATTCAGTTTGGCTTTATCTGGAGAGTTTTTGTCTATACTTGTAAAAATTGATTCATTTTTTATTTTTAAATGGTAAACCTCCTCATTCAAACTTGACAATACCAAATCATTTTTCTGTAAATTAGCATTAATCTCATTCAACTTAGCCTTTATAGCATTATCCTCTGCATTACTAATATTCTTGACAATCATTTTTAAATTAGCAAGCTCTTTTTGTATAGATTTGATATCATTATTGATGTCGTTTGATAATTTTTGAGAATATTGTTCAGTTTTGGATAAACGAGAATCTAAATTTTTAAATTTGGCTATATTCTCAGCATCAGAAGCTATTTTTTCATCCGAAACTATCTTCTTAATATACTCCTTATTAGCATCTATTAAGTTTTTAATTTCTTTGTCAGAATTGACTTTGATATAGTTTAACTCTCTATGAAACTCTTCCGCATCTTTTCTCAATTGTAATATATTTTTTTCGACTACTACATTAACTTGATTGATAGATTGTAGAGCTTGGCTATATGTATCTTGAAGATGAGACAAATCAGATAATTCTTTGTATTTTTCGAGCGTATTATTGGTCTCGATAGTTAATACTTTGATAATAGAGTCATACTTTTGTTTTAAGCTAAAAATTTCGTGATTAACTTTAAGAGCCAAAGACTCCGCCAAATTGTTTACATCGCCAATTAATTGCTGATATTCACTTTTGAATGAATTTAATTGCTCAAAAGCCTCGATATAGTATTTAGACTGCTGTTTTACCGTATCGAAAAGTCCTTTTATCTCTGGTCTAATTGCTTTAGATTCTTGCATTTTTGATATATTCGTTAAAATAACTTAAACTTTCAATTAATTGTTCTAAAAAGTATCGCTCCACATCTTCGTTCTCTAAATTAGAATACTGATACATAGCATCATAGACTTTTTCTTTATATTCTTTGTCATATTCCAATTTGTCTTTGGAGTAATTACTTAAATATATATCTAGCCAACCGCTTTCGGCCAGCTCATCTAAATAAGTTTTTGGCTGAATCTTTTTTCTAAGATTCAAATAACTTTTTAGTTTTTTATATTCAAGATTATCCATTATTTTACAAAATATAATATCGGTAAGTTTTAATATTTCTAAATATAATGAAAAAAATTAATTTATTTAATAATAAAATAAGTGTTATAATATTGAATTATAATTCTGAAAAAACTATTGTAAAAGCAGTAACATCAGCAAAATTATTAGCGGATCAAATTATAGTAGTAGATAGCGGCTCCACCGATAATAGCTTAGAACTTGTAACGAGGCTTGGATGCGAATTATATTTCAGAAAATGGACAGATAATTTTGCGATACAAAGAAATTATGCACTAAATTTTGCAAGAGGCCAATGGATACTTATGCTTGATTCAGACGAATATATCAGCAAATTTGATTTTGAAACATTTCAAACCATCGATAAAAATAGCAATATAGGAGGGATTAACTTTAATATAAAAAATACAATAGATAATGGCAAAAACTATATATATCATAGATATACAAGAATGTTTAGGGCACACAAAGGCTTCTTATTTGATGGTGCTATTCATGAGCAAATTAGATCTTCTATAGAAAATACGGGTTACAACATTATAGAAAGTGATTTTGAAATTATTCATACAGGCTATTCTATTGTAAGCGAAGACAAATTAGACCGCAATATTAGAATGTTAGAAAAAGAAAATGATACAGATATTAACAATGACTATATAAAATATCATTTGGCTTCTTCATATTTCGCGAAAGACGATACAGCTCGCTCCAAAGCAATATTTGAAGAATTAACAACAAGCAGACAACTTAGCCAAGAGCAATTAGATACAGTATATATACGTTTAGCACAGATAGGCATCAAGAATAATGACGAAAAAGCTGTAATCGAATATACAAAACATAAACCGAAAGACGATAATTTATTAGGCTTACGCAATTTTATTTTATCTACAATATTTTTAGCCAACAAAGATTACCAAGAAGCATATACACTATTAATAGATGCTACTACCTCAAACTCAACATTAGTCGATAATAAATTATTACAACAAACAATATTAGCCCTAAAAAATCTAATATAATAATAATTTAGCAATTCAATTAATTATTGCTTTTATGCAGCAATTAAAGCTACCCTCAATAATTATACATACTAATTGCTTATTTTTAGGTATATTTGTAGTTCTTTGTTAGATTAATTAATACATTAATATAAGTTATGTCGTTATTAGGAAAAGAGCAAATATTACAGACTCTTCTCGAAGATGAGATGCGGAGTTCTTACTTAGATTACTCAATGTCGGTGATAGTATCACGTGCCTTGCCCGATGTGAGAGATGGGCTTAAACCCGTACACCGCCGTATTTTATTTGCAATGCAAGAATTAGGATTAGCCCCTAATAGAGCTTATAAGAAATCTGCTCGTCTAGTAGGGGAAGTATTGGGTAAGTATCACCCACATGGCGATTCGTCTGTATACGAAGCTATGGTCCGTCTGGCTCAAGATTGGAATATGCGCTACCCATTGGTAGATGGGCAAGGTAACTACGGTTCGGTAGATGGCGACCCAGCAGCGGCAATGCGTTATACAGAAACACGCTTAGCTCATCTAGCTACCCAAACACTTAAAGATTTGGATAAGAATACAGTAGATTTTCAGCCTAATTTTGATGAATCTCTCAAAGAGCCTAAAGTATTGCCTACTATATTGCCTACTCTATTAGTAAATGGAGCAAGTGGTATAGCAGTAGGTATGGCTACTAATATACCTCCACATAATTTAAGAGAAATAGTTAACGGTTTGCTCGAAGTAATCAAAAATCCAGATATAGAGCCTACAGAATTGTTGAAATATATCCCTGCACCTGATTTTCCAACTGGTGGTATCATCTATGGATACGAAGCAGTAAGAGAAGCATATTTAACTGGTAGAGGCAAAATAATATTAAGAGCCAAAATAGCCGTAGAAGAAAACAAGCAAAAAACAAAACAATCTCTTATTGTTACAGAATTACCATACCAAGTAAACAAAGCAGCATTGATAGAAAAGATAGCTGATTTGGTAAGAGCCAAAGTATTAGAAGATATCTCGGGACTTAATGATGAGTCCGATAGAGATGGTATGCGTATAGTAATCGACTTAAAGCGAGATGCCATACCCGAAGTAGTATTGAACAATTTATTTAAGCATACTCAGCTGCAAGTTACATTCGGGGCTATAATGCTTTCGTTGGTTAATGGAAGACCGCGTATTTTGACTCTTAAACAAATGATGGAGTACTTCATCAAACACCGTAACGAGGTAGTAGTTCGTAGAACTCAATTTGACCTTGATGCCGCAGAAAAACGCGCCCATATATTAGAAGGATTTATTATTGCCCTTGATAATATAGACGAAGTAATTAAGACTATTAGAGAATCGAAAGATCCAGCAACAGCTTCGTTAGCATTGCAGAGCAAATTTTCATTATCAGAAATACAAGCAAAAGCTATTTTGGATATGAGATTACAGAGATTAACTGGCTTAGAAAGAGAAAAAATACAAAAGGAATATGCAGAATTAATTCAATTAATAGAAAAATTGAAATCTATATTAGCAAGCAAAGAATTGCAGATGCAAATAATAGCAGAAGAATTAACTGAATTGAATAATAAATATGGCGATGCTCGCCGTACAGAAATAGTAAGAGATGCAAGTGAAATTACATTAGAAGATATGATAGCTAACGAAGATGTAATTGTAACTATTTCGCACAGAGGGTTTATTAAGAGGACTCCTGTATCTACTTATAGACGCCAGAATAAAGGCGGTAGAGGGCTAAGCGGTAGCTCTACTTACGATGATGATTTTATTGAATTTATATATCAGGCCTCTACCCACCATTTCTTATTGTTCTTTACAGATGCTGGTAAAGTATATAAAATAAAAGTATACGATATACCAGAAGGTAGCCGTACTGCCAAAGGTAGATCACTTGCTAATATTATCAATAAAGATAGCAATGAGAAAGTAACAGCTGTATTGCCTGTCAAAGAATTTGTAGAAGATGAATATATACTAATGTGTACTAAAAACGGTACAGTAAAGAAAACTGACTTGAATGCTTTTGCAAATATACGTCAAACTGGAATTATAGCTGTAAATCTACACGATGAAGACAAATTGGTAGCTGTAAAAATAACTGATGGCAAAAGCGATGTAATAATTGGAACCCATAATGGTATTGCTTGTAGATTTAGAGAAAGCGAAATTCGACCTATGGGTAGAACTGCCGCTGGTGTCCGTGGTATCTCATTGGTTGATGATGATTTTGTAATTTCTATGGTAGTTATCAAGCGAGCAGATGCTCAGATATTAGTAGTTAGCGAAAAAGGCTATGGCAAAAGAACCAAATACGAAGACTTTAGATTGACCAAACGAGGTGCCAAAGGCGTAATATCTATGAATGTTACAGAAAAGACAGGCAAAGTAGTTGGATTACTACCAGCAGTAGATTTAGATGATTTGGTAGTAATGACTGTAAATGGCATATTGATTCGCCAAAGCGTGAGCCAAATTAGAACAATAGGACGCAACACACAAGGTGTAAAATTAATTAGATTAGACGAAAAAGACTCTATAGCCGATATTACTTGTGTAGCACGAGATGACGAAGAAGAGACAGAACATAATCCAGATTTGGATAATGATACCGACGATCAACCAAGACTATTAGATTAGAATAATATATTTATGGTATATCAAACAGCCTAATATCTTCTGATGTTGGGCTGTTGTGTAATTATGCTATACATTGCAATAATCTACAATTTAAATTGTATTATTAAAATTAAATATACAAGATTGAAGAATAAGATAATATATCAATATTTACACTAAGATCTAGTATGAGAGTAAATTTTTGATTAATTTATGCAAAATTAAAAAAAAACATTTTAACATATTAAGAAAAATGATTAAATTCGTAATATAATTTGGCATAATTTTTTCTATGAAATTAATTGACGACATTTTAGTAGACGATAGAATAGCTACTACTCACTTTGAATGCGACTTGCAAAAATGCAAAGGCGCTTGTTGCACTTTTCCGGGCGAATATGGTGCCCCACTGCTCGACGAAGAAGTGGACAAAATAAAAGAAGTATTACCATTCGCTATGGATTATCTTTCAGATGAATCTAAAAAATATATCCAAGAGCATGGATTAATACAAGGCACACCGGGCAACTACACAACTATGTGTATAGACAAACGCGACTGTGTATTTGTTTACTACGAAGGCGATGTAGCACTATGTTCTATCGAAAAAGCCTATAGAGACAAAAAAATAAACTTCAAAAAGCCTATTTCTTGCCACTTATTTCCTATTCGTGTTGGTCAATTTGATGGCAAAATGCTTTATTACGAAGAGATACCCGAATGTGCATCCGCACTCATAAAAGGAAAAGAAAATAATACTAAAATTTACGAAAGTGTAAAAGACGCGATTATCCGTGCCTTTGGCGAAAATTGGTATAATAATTATTTACAAAAAATTGGAAAGAGCGAAAAGTGAAAATTGGATTAGATATAAAAACTTCTTTAACTCAAACACTTACACCACAGCAAATTCAATATTTGAAACTCTTACAGATGTCTGTTGTCGAATTTGAGCAATATATTGAGCAAGAAATCGAACAAAACCCTTTGATAGAAGACCCAGATAATCCAGATAATTCTATTCTCGAAATCGCAAAAGAAATAAGCAATGATAATGATGACTATTACGACGACCATTCAATAATTCAAGATGGTATAGACTACGATACTAATCCACACATAGATGGATTAGGTGAATATAACTACTCTGACGATAGCTATGACGATTACACCGAATATCGTAGTCAAATAGACGACGAAGGAGATCCTTTTGAATTCCATCAACTTGTTTGGCAAGATGAATCAAGCGATACTGTTGATTCGTACAACAAAAATGATAATGACGATAATGATTTTACACCTTTCCAAATTAAAGATAATACCTCTTTTGCAGAAGACTTAGAAACTCAATACAATCTACTGCCACTTTCAGAAGAAGAAAAAACAATTGGCAAAATTATTATTGGCAATATAGATGATGATGGATACTTGAGAATGACACTCGAAGAAGTAAGAGATTTTGTAAACTCGCAAATTGCTGAATATAATTTTCAAATTCAGCATAGACAATTTCTACTCAAAAGCGAACAAACCAAAGAATCTTACAACCCTGCAAGCCAATTTGCTCTTAGCGAAGACTCTAAAAGAATATTAGAAAATGCTGACGAACTTACTAATAATGTGCCTTCTAATAAAATACAAAAAAACACTAATATCGATCAATCATATTTAGAAGAACTAAAAACACCTGTTACTTTACAACAAGTTGAAAAAGTGCATAATATGATAAAGCTTTTAGACCCACCCGGAGTCGGCTCTCGTAATATGCAAGAATGTTTGATAGCACAGCTTGATACAATTACCGATAAAAGCACTTTGCAGAATTATGCTATCGATATACTCACCAATTCATTCGAGCCTTTTACCAAAAAGCACTTTGATACATTAATGAGCAAGCACAATCTCAACAAAGATGAATTGAGAGATGTTCTAGATATTATTAAAAAATTAAACCCCAAACCGGGTCGTGGCAATTCTGTTTCTGAAATGAACACAGTGATACCTGATTTTATTGTCGAATTAGACAAAGAATCGAACGAATTAATGGTATCTCTGAACGACACCAAAATGCCTGCTCTCAAAGTAAGCAAGGCCTACGAAATCCTAAAAAAGAATGGGAAAATCAAAAACTTTAACAAAGAAACAAAAGAATGGCTAAGACAGAAAAACGAAGATGCTAAATTCATCATACAAGCAGTACAACAGCGCAAAATCACTATGATGAAAGTAATGACCGCTATCGCATATCTACAAAAAGATTTTTTCGTTGAAGGAAAGTCAGCATTAAAACCTCTTATATACAAAGATGTAGCTGATGATACCAATATTGATATATCTACTGTATGTCGTATAGTAAACAACAAATATGTATTAACACAATTTGGTACTTACGAATTAAAATTTTTCTTTTCTGAATCATTGCCTTCTATTGATGGTGAAGATATATCTACCACAGTTATTAAAGATAGCTTAAAAGAATTGATAGACTCAGAGCCCAAAAACAACCCACATTCTGACGAATTACTTGCCAAACTACTCAAAGATAAAGGCTTTAACGTTGCTCGTCGCACAGTAGCTAAATACCGCGAACAATTAAAAATTCCAGTAGCACGATTAAGAAAAGAATTATAACAGAATAAAGTACATTATCTTATTATGAGTAGCATATATTATTAAAAAATAAAATATATATACCTTAATAGTTTTACAAATCGCTCTGCTCTAATTCCTACCCGAAGGAAATAAGTGCACGATTGTAATTAATAAATTCTTAATAAATTTCATCGTAATTAACTCATTAGTAACCATAATCTAAACAAGTTACTATTTTATATGAAAATTTTCATATAGAATATATCCAAATATTGCAATTGTCATACATATTGTAGGGGAGGAGCTTGCAATGTCTCTGTTTTTCTGTGTAATTCCTAAATTTGCTTAATTCGTAATTCTGAAAGAAAATAGTTGTCCTATACTTCCGAAAGTGTAGAACAACTGGAGAAAATTCAAATTGCAAATGCAAGCATAATTATTTTGTTT
>JBDHXE010000045.1:0-14596 GCA_039810525.1 Chlorobiota bacterium
TTATTCTAATTACTTCATTTACAGTTCCTTGCAATTCAGAATTATCTAATTTGTATATATCATTTTCTGTAATTTTCATTATCTTATCAATTTTATCTACTGTGAATGATTTCATTCCAGCATCTGTGTTAATTATTACTACAAATTCGCGCATTGTAGTTTTTAATATGTTATATAGTTCATTAAATAAATTTACCATTCTGGCGAATTCTAAATTGCGGGCATCGAGTACTACTCTTTCAGCATCGTCGTATTTTTTATGTAGGAGTAAATTATTTACTTCTATCCCTCTACTATGGATTTGGTTATGAGGTCTTTCGAATTGTTCTAAAAGGTTTTGTAATACTACATTTTCTGTTTTGTATGTATAATACCACTCTCCAAATTTGCATTTGTGAGGATCTGTGTTTAATCTAAATTCTCTTTTTTCTGTTACACACAATTCTAATTCATTCAACCAATTAATGTGGTCGTGTTCTCTCATTTTCAACATTTCTATTAAGTCATTAATTTCATCATCAAATGTTGGGAATGATAATAGTTTTCTAAAATCGATTAGTGGAATAATATTATTTCTTAAATTAAATATTCCTTTTAGAAAATCGCTTGAGTTGGGGTATGGAGTCCAATTAGGCATTCGAATTACTTCTAAGACATGTTCTAAATTAATTGCTATTTTATTCATAGCAATTCTAAATACAAGATATTGTAGTTCAGCCATAATATTTTATTATATGATTATACACTCTATGAGGCTAAATAACGAATTAAATTGAAATTATTTATTGAAAAGTTAAATTTTATATAATTTTGTATAACTCTTTAATAATTTTTTGCCCAGATGTATTCCAATTTAAATTTGAACTATATTCATTGTAAGAGCTAAGGCACAATTCTCTGTATTTCTCAATATCATTTATTAGTATTTGTAATTGCGTTGCAATAAATTCTATACTACTTTTTTGATTATCATAATCAAATAAAAATCCATTAATATTATTTTTGATAATATATTGTAAGCCTCCTGTTTTGGAACCAATAACAGGTAAACCTTTCGAGTTGGCTTCACTTACAACTATTCCAAATGCCTCGTATCGAGAGGGCATAATGAAAAAATGTGCTTGGTCGTATAATTCTACTAGCTTTTGGTATTCTTGATTGTTGGATTTATTTAAATATCCATAGGTTTTGATGTACTCTGGTAAGTTATCTATATTAGGCATACAACCAACAACATGCAGACAAGCATTCACTCCATTTAACCTCAATTTTTCAACTATTTTAGTTGCAATATCTCCACCTTTTCTATACCAATTAACACCTACGAATAAAAAATTAACTTTATCTAGTTTTCTAAGATTAATATTGATTTTTATATCTTCATATTTTGGGTTGTCTATGAGATTAGCTCCGAAGGGAATAATTTTTACTTTATTTGGATCTGATTTGTAATAATTTATGCTATCTTTAGCAGCCCATTCAGAAGCAAAGAATTGAAGTCTGGATTTACTCAACGATTCTTTTTCTAGATAATCCCCATTAGCTAATGATTGCTTATCTAAGTTGGTGTAATCGGGATAGTAATTTACAATGCTATTGAATGTAGCATCTGCCCAAAAAGTGAGAGGAATTTTAGTATCTATTTGGGCTATTTCTAATGAACCACTGCTTAGTATTACATCTGGCTTGGTATTATGTATAATTTTCTCAGCTTTTCTGGCAATACGTTTGTTAATAGAAATTTCTCTCATTCTCTCATAATTTTTATTAGTTATTTTATAATATAAGCTTTTCAATTTGAATAGTTTATCAAGATTGGATTCTAAGTTGTGAATTGGAATGATTTCAGTATTTGCTTGCTCGAGAGATTTACGCATAAAGTAAACCAACCCAGACCAATATTTAATAATATCCGAATCAAAATAACTAATATAAGCAATTTTAATCTTATTGTTCATTGTTAAAGTAGTGTTTCATAATTGCAATTTCTTCGTCTGACATTTTGACTTTTCGTCTATTCATCATTATTTTTGCAGTTTCAATTGCTTGATCTATATTGTATTTCTTTGAGTTGCTATTTCCACCATAGGTAAATGATGGTATTGTGGTAGGTAGAAAACCCGAATCGAATATGATAGATGATATACCAATTACTGTTCCAGTATTAAATTGTGTATTAATAGCGCTTTTGGTATGATCGCCACACATTAGTCCGAGCATAGTTTTTTCGGTCTGAATAGTTTTGTGTGGTAATCTCATTTTGATTTTAGAATATGTATTTTTTAAATCTGAATTATTAGTATCAGCCCCAAGATTGACCCATTCCCCGATATAGGAATGGCCTAAATATCCATCATGCTGTTTGTTGGAATAGGATTGAAATATTGAATTTTCAACTTCTCCACCAACTTTGCACCAATTACCTATTAGATTATTTTCATAAATCTTAGCTCCCATTTTAATAAAGGTATTTTTGCCAATATACATAGGTCCAATTAATCCGGCTAATCCCATTATCACTACGTTATCATCTATGACGATAGGCCCTGAACTTGCATCAATATATACTGATGGTGCTATTTTTACATTATTGCCAATATAAATATTATTAGGTGCGATAGCGAATACATTGTGATAAGCGGGGGCATAGAATAGGTTATGATTTTTTGCAAGCTTAATATCTTCATTTATCATAGATTCTATGTTATTTAATGTATCCCATAAGTAATTAGTAATTTGGATGTCTTTTATTTCAATTTTATTAGAATTAATAATTAAAGGAGAAAGTTGATCTATTAAATTATAGTAATTTAATACATCGAAATCAATAGTTTTGCAATAATATCCAATAATAGTATCATTGTGCATATAGATAACATTTTTGTTGCTATCTGTGGATTGCCAAATGGTATTATAATTATCACTTGTTAATGAAATAGCGCCATCGATAAATAAAGTATTACTCAGTTTATTAGATTTTGGCAGATTATTAATTTTGAATTTATTAATGAAAGATTTTAGTTGCAATTCTCGCCCAATAAAATAAGTGTTTTTGCAACCGCTTATTCTAATTATTCTTTCATAATTCAAATAAATACCTGTCCTTAGTTCCCAAGAACAATGCATAATATTAAAAGGGTAGATATCATCTACCCTTTTATTTTCATAAATTATTAAATTTTCTATCATTACTTTACTTCAAGTAATTCAACTTCAAAAATAAGAGTAGAATTGGCTGGTATATCGCCAACTGCACGCGAACCATAAGCTAAATTAGCTGGTATAATTAATTTACGTTTACCTCCTACTTTCATTGTCATAACTCCTTCGTCCCAACCTTTGATAACTTGACCTACACCAATCTTAAATTCGAATGGTTTGTTTCGCTCTACTGAACTATCGAATATTGTGCCGTCTAAAAGAGTACCATGATAATGAACTTTACAAGTTTGTCCAGTTTTGGGTGATGGACCATTACCCTCTACTAAATCAATATATTGCAATCCTGATGGCAAAGTAATCATTTTGTCATCATTGTTTTTATTAGATGAGTCTTGGGTACTACTACAAGACAAAAGCATCATAGCTGCAAATATTGTAATTAATGAAATAATATAGTTCATTTTACTAATCTCCGATTTTATTATTTATTTTTATTGTTTTTATTATTTAAAGATGCTTTAATAAAGTTAATAAATAGTGGATGCCCGCTTACAGCTCTTGATTTGAGCTCTGGGTGAAACTGAACACCAACGAACCAAGGGTGATCTTTTAGTTCTACTATTTCTACTAAATTACCATCTGGAGATAATCCACTAAAAATCAGCCCGTTACTTTCTAGGACTTCACGGAATTTATTATTTAATTCGTATCTATGTCTATGCCGCTCTGATATTTCTAATGATTTGTATGCAGATTCTGCTTTTGTTCCTTTGGTAATAACACAAGGGTAAGCACCAAGTCTCATTGTACCGCCTTTATCTTTGATACCTTTTTGGTTATCCATTAGGTCTATCACACTATAATCATTTTTTTCAAATTCAGATGAATTAGCTTCTGTAATACCACACACATGTCTAGCATATTCAATTACAGCGCACTGCATACCCAAGCAAATTCCAAAAAATGGGATATTATTTTCTCTTAGGTATTTGATTGCAGATATTTTTCCTTCAATACCACGATTACCAAATCCCGGGCCCACTAATACTCCATTGAGATCTTTTAATACACTTTCTATATTCTCTGGATTTAAAGTTTCCGAATCAATTAATTCTACATTCACATTAGTATTATTGATAGAACCAGCATGAATAAAAGCTTCTAAAATTGATTTGTACGAATCTCGATATTTTGTGTATTTACCAACTAAACCAATATTGATCTCGTGGGCTGGTTTTTTAATTCTATTTACAAACTTTTGCCATTCGTCCAATTCTGGTGATCTTACTTCAAGGTTCATTCTTTTAAGAATAGTTTCTGTGAATTCTTTTTTGGCAAACATCAAAGGAACTTCGTAAATAGTGTGATCGACATCTACTACATCGAAAACGTTTTCTTCTGCTACATTACAAAATAGAGCAATTTTACTTTTTACATCTTTTGGTAATTTGCTATCACTTCTACATAAAAGTACTTCTGGTTTGATACCATATTCCATCAATGTTTTAACAGAATGTTGTGTTGGTTTTGTTTTAACTTCACCAGCAGATTTGATATATGGCACGTAGGTTAGGTGTATATTAAGTGAACGGCTTGCACCTAGTTCAAAATTTAATTGTCTTTGGGTTTCAAGAAACGGTAGTGATTCAATATCTCCTACAGTACCTCCTATCTCTACAATTACAAAGTCAAAGATACCATCGAATGCTTTAACTCTACGCTTTATCTCGTCTGTAATGTGAGGTATTACTTGCACTGTTTTTCCTAAAAATTGCCCTCTCCTTTCTTTGCTTATTACTTCGTAATAGACTTGGCCTGTAGTAGTGTTATTCCTTTTATCTAATGAGTTGCTTAAAAATCTTTCATAATGCCCCAAATCTAAATCAGTCTCGGCTCCATCGTCAGTTACAAATACTTCTCCATGCTGGAATGGATTCATTGTACCAGGATCTACATTGATGTATGGATCTAATTTCATAATTGTTACTGAATACGAGCTTTGTTTTAGTAATAATCCTATTGAAGCAGAAGCAATACCTTTACCTAATGATGATAGAACACCACCAGTAATAAAAATATACCTTGTCTCAATTTTCTTTTCAGCAATTTCAGACATAATTTTTGTTTATTTGGTTTAAAATAAATAGCAAAGATAAAATAAATTGATTACTTAAAAAAACTATTTGATTTTATTAAGTGATAAATTTGATTAAGATATTAATATATATTTTTTATTAATGGGGATTCTTCTATATTTATCATTGCATTTATTATTTTGCAATATTCATATTTATCTAAATCACCAAGGTAAATATCAATTGGGTTGATAATCTTATTGTCAATTAAATATTTTCTTTTAGTACCGTTCAACAATGTGTACTTAGGTGTAAAATATTCTCCATTTCTAACAAATATTAAATTTGAAAATGATGTATCTGTAATTTTGTTGTGTTTTAAAATTATTATATCATCGCATTCTTTTCTTTTCTCAAATAATTGGTTGATACGAGTTCTATCTATGAATTTATGCTTATATTCGATTTCATTATCAGTTATAATTTTTAATTTATTGATATTTTTAATTTTATATTTTTCATATTCTATTAGTTCTATATTATTGGAATATATTATTCTAAGCTTATAAATTGCATTAGTTAGATTATTTGGTATTTCAATTTCGTTGAGGTCAAATCTATTAAGCTGTAGTATAGATGTGCTGTCATCAATTCTATTTTGATGATATTGCTGATTAATAATAGTTTTATTTTCTATTCTAATGGTTTCAAGCAATTGGTACATATATTTTATCTATCATTTCTTGATATTCAGATTTAGGGTTGCTATTAATGGTAATACCTCCTCCACTTTTAAAATAGAGTTCGCCTTCAATTTGTTCGATATATCTAATAGCAACTGCTGACTGAATATTTCCATTTTGGAATATACCAAATACTCCTGTATAAAAATTTCTATTATAAGCTTCGGAATCTTTGATAATTTGTACAGTCTTTTGTTTAGGTGCGCCCGTTACAGAGCCAGCAGGCAATATTTTTGCAATGATATCTCCTATATTTTTTGTATAATTATTAGGTAATTGACCACATATTTCACTACTTAATTGTATTAGTTCATAATCTTTTGTTTTAATATAGCTCGGATATCTAAATTTATTGACTCTTACATTTTCTGATATTATTGCCAAATCATTTCTTAGCAAATCCACTATGGTGTTATGTTCGGCTAATTCTTTTTCATCTTCTAAAATTATTTGTAATGCATTTGGTATTTTGGTTGAAATAGTGCCTTTCATTGGGTATGTATAAATTTTATTATCAATTATATTGATAAAGCATTCGGGTGAGAAGCATACTAATTTGTCTCTAATCAATAGTTTGTATTTTGCTTTGGCAAAATAAAATATTTCTTCTAATGACAGATTTATATCAATTTTGGTTTGACAAGTTAAATTTATTAGATATGAATTACCATAATGTAAATGTTGATAGATTGTATTAAATTTCTCAAGATATTTCTCATAGCTTTCTGGATATTTAGCTAAATTTATTTCTATTTTACTAATATCGTCTGAATAGTTTTTATTACCATCTATTTTGTAGAGGATTTGGTTTGGCATAGTCTCTTCTAATTTAACAACTATACCTTCAGTGCCATCAAAGTTAATAATAAATAAAAACGGCAGGTTTTGACTGCCGTAATTATTCATTTGCTCGATATAATTATTAATTATCATTTCTGCACTATCAACAACTTTACTTTTGATTTACGATTGCCGTCTATCAATTGCACAAAGTATGAGCCATTAGCTAAATCTTTAGTACTCATAAATATAGAATTATCAGTTTGCAAAACTCTCAATGTTTTGATCGTATTACCATTCAAGTCAAATAGTTCTATGTATGGAGTGTTTTGTATGTTCTTTAAATCAAAATCAATCTTAGTAAATTCATTAGAAGGATTTGGTGATAAATTAGAAATACCAAAACTAGAAGGTAAATTGTCATCAACTACACTAGTTGGGTCTTTGACATTAAAAGTAATTTCAAAAGATGACTCGTCGCTTGGATCATCGGCATTGGTAACATATACTTTAATTTTGGTTATACCTGGGCCAGGACCTACATATGTAATGGGGTCATCACTAATTTTCTTGATAGGATAGCAATATACTTTAAAATAATCGCCTGTCTCTTCACTCGTTTGTCCGGGGCCTAGCATAAAACTTCCGGGCACTTTGTAGCTTGAACTTACTACATCAAAGCATTGATTATAGCAAAGAGAAAGTGAGTGATCAGCTGCAATCTGCTCTACATCAAATCTAATTTTAAATTTGATTTCTTTGTCAGTGAAATTTTTGACAATGCCATGAGATATCAGATATTCATCTGTATAATTGCCTTCTACGTAACCTTGTCCCATTATTACTTGAATAGATTGAGACCAAAGATTAAGGTTTAAAGCAAAAAAAACTAATAAAAACAAATGTAATGACTTCTTCATTTTTTTTTCCCAATATTATTTTACATTTTTGTTAGTAATACGTTAATAAATATAAGAAATTTTAATAATTTTTAAAAATAAGGTATAAAATGAAAAGAAATCTTATTCTATTGGTTTTATTGCTTGTTACAGCAAATATTTTTGCAGCTGAAAAGAAACTTCCATCAGTAACTATCAAAGATATGAATGGAAAGTCTTTTAGCACAAGCGAAATTTCAAATGATGGTAAGCCAATTGTGGTTAATTTTTGGGCTACTTGGTGCAAGCCTTGTATTCAGGAGCTGGCTAATATAAACGACGCTTATGTAAATTGGCAAAAAGAAACTGGCGTAAAAATGTATATTATTGCTTTAGATGATAGCCGAAGTAGTAAAAAAGTGAAGCCTTTTATTAAAGGTAGGAATTGGGATTTTCAGGTACTGTTAGATGAAAATGGTGATTTCAAAAGAGCTATGAATGTAAATAATCCTCCTCATACTTTTCTTTTAGATGGAAAAGGTAATGTGATGTATGAACATAATGGATATGCACCGGGAGATGAAAACAATTTGTACAAAGAAATTAAAAAACTAATTAAGTAGATCTCGCTGATTTTTGTATTAAGAGATTTATATTAATTAATAATGCGTTATCAAAATGAAATTTAATAGTTAGTAGCTTTTTAGTTATTATTCATCCGAAATGATTATTCGATTTCGGATTTTTTTTTAAAAAATTATAATAGTTTTGCTAATAGAATGAATTATATTTATACAAAATATTAGTATAAATATATGTTACAATTATACTTACCATTCGTTTTCTCAAATATTATCAATTTCATTATTCAACAAATGAATTATTTCTGAATATTTTGATTTATAGGATTAATATAATGTATTGGGATATTTTCTATTTTACAACAGCAATTTAAATATGTAAATATTATTATTTAAGGTTAAGATGATGAAGAAATATTATATACTTTTAGGTATATTCATATTAAGTTTACCAAATTTATTGGCAAAACAAGAATATGAAAAGTTGTTAGGCACTAATTTGATCAAGAATCCCGGTGCAGAAATATTAGATAATTCTAATAATCCAATTGGTTGGGACATAAAAGATGATATTGACGACCCTGTAGATTATTATGGTCATGTTGCAGGAGAATGGGATTATGGGTGTAAAAATTGTGGTATAGCAAACAATTCAGGTGAATATTATTTTAGAGCTCCAGCTGACTTAGAAAAAGGCCAAGAGCACAAATCTCTCAAACAATCAATTGATATATCTAAGCTAAATAAATTGCTATCTGATAGTATTATTAAATTTGATCTGTCCGCACAGATAGCTGGATTTCGTTGCAATGAAGATCTAAAATGCGCTTTTGGATTCATTAAAATTGAATTTTTTGATTCATCTAAACAATTACTTAAAGATTATGAATCTAAGAGATATATGAATGAATTTCATAGAGTAGATGATAGCGATAACGGTGATTCGAGAATGCATAAATTTGATGAGATTAGAATTGATAAAATAATACCTAAAAATACATCTTATATTGTAGTTACTATAGGTGCAGAGCAAGGATGCAACTCAAATAATAATTCTTGTGCAGCAGCATATATATTTTTTGATAATCTAAGTTTGGTATTAAATAAAGGATAATAATTTTCAAATTATTATAGTTATAATTAACTAATTTTGTTTTTAATTTATAAAATTTGGGTATAGTCTAATTAAAGAAAGACCTTCCGCAGTAAAATGATACTAAGAAAGGTCTTGTAGCGTTTATTTAAGCTGTTATTATTCTGTCCAGCGAATATTTAATTTACGTGCTGCAAGAGCATCGTCAACTCTCCTAATAGGTGTAGTTGTGGGAGCATTAGTTACTAGTTCTGGGGTTTCTTTTGCTTCCATAGCAATTTTATTCATTACAGCGGCAAATTCTTCTAATGTTTCTTTTGCTTCGGTCTCTGTCGGCTCTATAAGCATACATTCGCGTACTATTAATGGGAAGTAAATAGTCGGTGCATGGTAGCCATAATCTAATAATCTTTTGGCTATATCTTTGGCACTTACACCATTTTCCTTTTGGTAGTCTGCACTAATTACAAATTCGTGCATTCCGTATTCATTATAAGGAAATTTGAAATTATCTTTGATTAAAGCGCGAATATAGTTAGAATTAATGATAGCATTTTCACTTATCGCACGCAAGCCTTCTGCACCATGCATTCTAATATATGTATAAGCTCGTACAAACATACCAAAATTACCAAAAAAGCTATGAATTTTTCCAATTGTTTCTTTTTTATTATAATTTAATGTATAAGTCTCATTATTTTTTTCAATTATAGGAATTGGTAGATAAGGTAATAGTTTATCGTTTACACAGACTGGTCCAGAGCCTGGTCCCCCACCGCCATGTGGTGTAGAGAATGTTTTATGTAGATTGATATGCATACAGTCGAATCCAAGATCTCCGGGACGAACTATACCTAAAAGTGCATTAAGATTTGCGCCATCCATATACATCAAGCCACCGCAACCGTGTATCAATTTTTCAATTTCTTTTATTTCCTTTTCAAATATTCCAACTGTATTGGGATTGGTAAGCATAAACCCAGCTACATCATCTCCAATCTTGCTTTTAATATCTTCTATATCTACTCTGCCAAATTCATTAGATTTTAATTCTACAATTTCGAAGCCTGCAATAGCAGCAGAAGCAGGATTGGTGCCATGTGCTGCATCAGGAATAAGAATTTTTTTTCTTTTGGTATCTCCTTTAGCATCATGATAAGCACGTATCATCGAAATACCTGTAAATTCTCCTTGAGAGCCTGCGGCAGGCTGTAGGGTAACACCTTGAAATCCAGAGATTTCTTTAAGCATTTCTCCTAATTCATACATAATTGCTAATGCACCTTGTGAGTGTTCTTCTTTTGATGAAGGATGAAGGTTAGCAAATCCGGGCATAGAAGCAGCAACTTCATTAATTTTCGGATTATATTTCATAGTACAAGATCCTAATGGATAGAATCCTTGATCTATACTATAATTCAAATGAGATAATCTAAGAAAATGTCTCGCAATTTCATTTTCACTTATTTCGGGTAAATTAGCATATTCTTTTCTAATTAAATAGTCAGGAATAGTGCTTTTAGGATCAGTAATTGGTACATCTAATTGTGGTAGAGTATAGCCAATACGTCCATTTTTAGATTTTTCAAATAATAATTTTTCCATAAATAATTAATCATTAATTGTTTTTAAATATAATTTTCTAATGCCTTTTTAGCGGCATTTTGTTCTGCTTCTTTTTTGCTTTTTCCAATACCAATACCTTTCAATTCATTGGCTACAAAAACTCCAATTTTAAATTCTTTGGAATGATCTGGTCCAATTTCTTCTAATACATTATATATAGGAGGGCTACAACCTTCTGATTGAACATACTCTAATAAGCGGCTTTTAAAATTTTTATCTTCTAAAAGTTGTTCATTAAGCATAATTTCTAATAATTTATTTAAAATAAATTGCTTTACTGTTTCGAAACCAGCATCTATATAAATAGCAGCAATTATAGCTTCTAATGCATCGGAAATAATTGATTCGTGACCAACTTTTAATGAATTTTCGGCACTATGGCTTAGAAACACAAATTTATCTAATTTTAATTTTTTTGCACAGACAGCAAGTGAGTGTTTATTAACTAACCAAGAGCGTATTTTGGTCAATTTTCCTTCCAAATCATCGCGATGGTAAAGAAAAAGATGTTCTGTAATAATGAATCCCAATATTGAATCACCAAAAAATTCTAATCTTTCATTTGAAGTAGAATTATCGCGATTAATGATAGGTAAATAAGAACGATGTGTCAGAGCTTGCTCATAAACTCCAATATTATTAATTTTAATTTCGAGAATATTTTCTAATTGTCTTTTACTTTCGTCTGATAATATACCTATAGTATTAAATGAAGCAAATCCTGACTTATCTTTTTCTTGAAAGTCAGGATTTTTAAAAATTCCATTATAAATATTTAATAATAGATCTTTCAATTGTCATCATTAATATTAATTATATGCTTTGAAACATAATGAAGCATTATGGCCACCGAAACCAAATGTATTGCTTACAGCTGCTTTAATTTGCTTATCAATAGATTTGTTAGGTACATAATTCAAATCACATTCGTCATCAAGTTCAAATATATTAATGGTTGGTGGAATCTTCGATTCGTATATAGCTTTTACTGTGGCAATAGCTTCTATAGCACCAGCGGCACCTAATAGATGGCCAGTCATAGATTTAGTAGAGCTAACGTGCAGTTTGTAAGCATGCTCACCAAACAAAGTTTTAATTGCTTTGGTTTCATTAATATCGTTGAAGTATGTAGAAGTACCATGAGCGTTGATATAGTCAATATCTTCAGGGTTAAGCCCAGCGTCTTTGATACAAAGCTGCATAGAACGGACAGCGCCTTCTCCACCTTCAGCAGGTTGGGTGATATGAAAAGCATCATCGGTTAATCCTATTCCTGCAATCTCGGCGTATATTTTAGCACCACGATTTTTTGCATGTTCTTCAGTTTCTAATACAAGGATACCAGAGCCTTCTCCCATTACAAATCCGTCTCTACCTTTGTCGAAAGGTCTGCTAGCTGTAGCAGGATCATCATTCCTTGTAGATAAAGCTTTCATTGCATTAAAGCCACCAATACCCATAGGGCATACAACTGCCTCGCTACCACCAGTGATCATTACATCGGAATCGCCACGTTGTAGTATCATAAGTGCATCGGCTAAGGAATGTGAAGAGGTAGCACAAGCTGACACAGTAGCATAATTCGGTCCTTTGAGCCCCCAACGAATAGCTACATGACCAGCAGCAATATCTGATATTAACATTGGAACAAAGAAAGGAGAAATTCTATCTGGCTTGCCACCTCTATCATATAGGTTTTGTTGCTGATGATGATAAGTCCACATACCACCTATTCCAGAACCAATAATAACTCCTACTCTATCTTTATCAGTTTTGTCAAAATCAATCCCTGAATCATCAATAGCCATTTGAGCTGATGAAATAGCAAACTGAGTAAAGAGATCCATTCTTTGTGCTTCTTTTGCACTAATAAAAGGTGATGGATCAAAATTTTTTACTTCGCATGCAAATTTCGTTTTAAATTCGGTAGCATCAAATCGCGTGATTGGTGCAGAACCACTCACACCGGCAAGCAGTGCTTTCCAATATTCATCTAAATTATTTCCAATTGGAGTTATGGCACCCATACCAGTAACAACAATTTTGGGAAAGTTATATTTTGGCATAATTTTCTCGAAATTAGGATTATTTATTAGCTTCCAAATATGCTACTACTTGTCCAACAGTCTGAATTTTTTCAGCTTCTGTGTCTTCGATAGTAATATTAAATTCTTTTTCTAGCTCCATTATATATTCTACTGTATCTAAAGAATCTGCACCTAAATCTTTTGTAAAAGATGCGTCATCAGTAATTTGGCTACGTTCTACGCCAAGTTTTTTTACAGTGATATCAATAACTTTTTCTCTAATATCTGACATTATAAACTCCGTTTAAAATTAAAAAAAATAAATAAATTTCTACATATATAGACCGCCATTTACGTGCAGTACTTCGCCTGTAATATAGCTTGATAGATCAGATGCAAAAAACACTACAGCATCTGCAATTTCCTTTGGTTCGGCTACTCTTTTCAAAGGAATATTAGTTAAAAAATAGTTTTTTTGCTCTTCTGTCAATGTATCAGTCATTTCGGTTTTCACATATCCTGGTGCTATTAGATTAACTAATATATTGCGTGAAGCTAATTCTTTAGCTAATGATTTAGTTAGCCCTATCATACCAGCTTTTGCTGATGCATAATTTGCTTGCCCAGCATTTCCTATTGTACCTACTACCGATCCGATGTTAATTATTTTGCCATATCTTTGGCTCATCATAGTTTTTACTACTGCTTTTACAGCTAAGAATGGTCCTTTCAAATTGGTATCAATTACTGAATCCCAATCTTCTTCGCTCATTCTAATTATTAAATTATCTTTAGTTATACCAGCATTATTTACAAATACGTCTATTTTCCCTTCGCATTTTACTATTTCGCCAATAGCGTTCAGTAATGAGTGCAAATCAGTTACATTAGCTTGGAGCAGTTTGATTTTGTCTTTATTTTCTGTTTGGTATATCGAATTTCCTTCTTCAGGAATATTTCTCACAAGCCCATATACAGTCGCACCTTCGTCTGCAAGGCGTTCACAAATAGCTTTACCGATACCTCTATTGGCTCCGGTAACTGCTATTATTTTATTATTTATTAAATTTGTCATAATTATAAGTGTAAATTTACTAAATTTTTTCCAATTTATTTAAACTTTTCTATATCTTCTAGTTTATCTAAGCCTAATATTTCAACGTTTGTAATAGTTCTTTTGATTAGTCCTTGTAATACATTCCCTGGTCCAATCTCTATGAATTGATTAATTCCGTCGTGTTGCATCTGAATAACTGATTGTGTCCATTTGACTGGAGAAGTTAGTTGAAGAATTAAAGCATTTTTTATCTCGTCGGCAAGTGTCATTGCCTTGGCATATACATTTGAATAAATGGGTTTTGCTGGAGCATTAAATTTGGTATTATGTATTGCTTGCTCTAATTCTAATTTAGCCGGATTCAGTAATGGGCTATGAAAAGCACCGCTTACTATCAATTCTTTTACTAGTTTAGCACCTGCATTTTTAAATTGCAAAGCATTGTCTCGCAGATATTGTGCTGAACCAGAAACGACTATTTGACCGGGTGAATTATAATTAGCAGCCACTACTATATTACCGTTGCCATTTTGGGTTAGTTCATTGCATATTTCTTCTACTTTAGCATCTTCTA
>JBDHXE010000046.1:0-14594 GCA_039810525.1 Chlorobiota bacterium
ATACCTCATCATTATGATAATTAGTAATAGGAACCTCGGCAGTAGGTATTAGATACATCTTATCTTCTTGTGCATAATACATATCTTCAGACATTTTAGGTAATTGGCCAGTGCCAAACATAGAATTTTCATTTACAATAAAAGGTGGTATCAATTCAGTGTAGTTATGATGAAGCAGATGATAATCTATCATAAAATTAATTAAAGCACGCTCCAATTTAGCACCTTTACCTCTATAGAAAGCAAAACCACCTCCCGAAACTTTAGCACCACGCTCAAAATCGATAATATTAAGATATTTAGCTATATCAATATGATTTTTGGCACATTTAGTAATTGGTTTGTCGCCCCATAGCCTTACTATTTTATTATCATCAACAGATTTGCCAATAGGAACATATTTAGCGGTCATATTAGGTATTCTTACCACTACTTTTTCAATATTATCTTCTATAATAGCTAATTTATCATCTAATTCTTTAATATTATCAGATACAGTTTTCATTTCGCTTATCTTATCATCAGCATCTAACTTATTCTTTTTTAAATCAGCTATCTCTTTGCTAACTACATTTCTAATATTTTTTAATTTTTCTACTTCCTGAATTAAATGCCTTCTTTCTATATCAAGCTGTACTATATCATCAATATTTGCCTTTTCATTCTTATTTGAAATGTTTTGTCTTACTAATTCAATATTATCCCTAATAAATTTTAAATCTAACATAGTATTTCCTAAAATTATAAGTATTAAATAGCAAAAATAATTAATTAAATTGTAATATATGTAATAGAATAATAGTAGTTAAATAAAAGAAAAATAATAATTTTGCAAATATGTTAATATTAATGAAAAATTGGTATAGTTTATGATATTTTTTTAATTTGAGTAATAATTATAACTAAAAAATTATGAAAAATTCATTAAATTTATATACGGAATTAATACTAAATTTAAAAAAACATTTGGTAATATCTATTTTGAGCAATTTATATAAAATAAATATAATAATTTTATTAATCATTTTTAGCTTGTCTGCATATTCGCAGGTAGCGAGCCCTTCTAATTGGATGTATCCAGATGGGAATCTAAATGCTACCTTATATAATAAAGTACCAAGCTCACCCCAAATGATTGATTCTTTTTCTGTGAAATGGACTACTCCATATATATCTGGAGATGTAAAGCCTCTTATAGGAAATATAGTTACTACAAGTCCATTACTTAATTTTGGTTTCGAGCCAAACGAAATTGTAGCAGTAATGGGAGATGAGATTGTATTAATCAGTGGAACTGGGTCATTACTCAAAAAAAGTAAATTTCCAAATTATGTAAGTGGTATTAAATCTATTTCTTCGTTGATAGATACTAATACAAGTAATGTAGATTTGGCTACTACTGGTAGTGTAATTATGGGATTGGAAGGTATAGAAGAATTTAATCCACTAAGCAAAGATAGCTTAGCGTTTTCTTATTTATTTGGTTATAATTCTACACTTGATTCTATAGCACCATTAAAAAGACTTGCTATTAATTTAAGACCGTTTTCACCAAATATTTTTGCAAGTATCAAACCAATATTTGGTAAAAGAATTAATAATAGATTGATGATTTATGCTACAGTTAATATGACTTTACCTAAGATCACAGATCCTTTTGCAGTTGAGCCTCCATATTTTAGGGGTCTAACTGAGTTCTATGATATAGATAATATGGGTGAGTTTCCTTTACCCGATATGAAAGATGATATTAATAATAGGGTATTACTAGGTCCAGAAGTCAATCTTGGGCAACCGTCTATATATTCGCGTGGCAGTAGTAATGGTACAATATTATTGCCAATATATCCGACCACCAAAGATGTAAATCCAAATTTTGAGTTTTTCCAAATATCGTCATTAGTTAATGGGGATTATATAGATACTTATGCAGATATACCTATTCTGACTGGTTTTGATTTTGAAGGAACTAATTTTAGACAAACTTTTGTACCTTACGAAATTTCCCTTACTAATTCTAATAGGCCACAAATTAGGCCATATTATTTAGATATAATAGATAATGGAACACAAGAGCAAGGATTTATTTTAGTTAGCGAAGAGTATAGTGGTATAGATGGTTCTAATGGTGTATCCAAACTTCATATTCACGACTTAGCTGGCAACCCTCTCACAGATTATGATATTACTTCTGATACTAATCCGAGTTTTGTAGGTGATACCAATCATTATTGGTCTATAGCTGTAGGAGATTTGGATGGTAAAAGTAGTAATTCGTGGCTGCCATATTACCCAAATAATAATGGAAAGGAAATAATAGCAACTCAATCATCGAGAGATTTTGCTTATCCCGGTAGCAAATTATTTGTGTTGAGGTATAATACAGGTCCAGAAATAGAAAAGCCTTCTCCAAATGGAGATTTTCTATTTCCATTAGATACTATATGTTCTCAAAGAATTAATGGTTGGGTAGCCGCAGTAAATGATATAGATAATTCGGGAGATGGCAAAGATGAGATATTTTTAGTAGATGGATCTAAGTTGATGATAATAAGAATGAGGGATTATTCGGATAAGCGTTTTAGATTGGGCTATCCATTTGATACTCTTTATGTAAAAGAATTTTTTAATCAGCAAATTTCGTCGGTGGCAATTGCAGATTTGGAAGGCGATGGTAGAAATGACATTGTGGTAACTACTGATGATAGTACTTATGTGATAGGGTCTATTATTCCAAATACTTTGTCGATTGTATATCCTAACAAAAATATTGGAAATATTGTGGAGTATTGTGTAACTGATACTTTGGGCTTGACTTGGGTAAATACAATATATAGCCAAGATAAAGTAGATATAATGTTTCAGTATTACAATGGTCCTAATTTAGATACTATTTATATAGGTAAGGGTATATCTAATAATAGGGATACTATTAGATATAATATAATAGTAGATTCAGTTTTGGCTGGTTTGGAGGGTAGGCTGATAGTTAGCGGTAGTTCTAAACCATATTTATTATCTGATTATTCTGAAATAGTAAGGTTTAATATTCCAAAAATTGATGAGTCTAGCGTAGTTTTTGATAAATATTTCTATTATCCCGGTAATAATATAGTAGCTCAAGCCAATGTATTGTGTGCTGATTCTGTATATTTGGAGATGCAATTGGATAGCTTAAATTGGGTTGTGGTAGGCGTAGATAGCTCTACAATAGATAATTTAGTTGATATTGTAGGCAATATACCGTGTATTACAGATTTTTTTGAATGTAATTTGCCTAATAGTGATACTACTATTAATTTTAGACTGATCTCTAATAAGGGGTTAGTAAGTGATACTAGTTCTAATTATGGAATTGTACTAAAGCCTCTTAGTTTTCCGATTAGAATTGATACTACCGATAAAGCAGACCCAACTGTGTATTTTAATTGGGATATCAATAGTATAGATTCAACTTTATTGGATAAAGATTTGCTGATATCTGTTTCGTCCGATAGTGGCTCAACTTTTACCCCAATTGTAAATGCATTAATTACAGATGAGAAGGCAAGTTGGAACGTGCCTACTAATGTATTAGATACATTAATGTTTAGAATATGTATTACGGGTACTTGTGTTAGGATAGATACTATCTTGTACGGTATCAAACCGATTTATATAGATATAGTAGCTCCCAACCCATTCAATCCTGATATTGAGAGCTTGCAAATAGTATATCAAGTACCAGAAGATACGAGAGTTACTATTAGGGTGGTGGATCAGAATAATAGAATAATAGCTGATGTTATTAATTCGCAAGATAGAAAAAAAGGCATTGTATATAGTGATTATTGGGACGGTAGACGTAGTGATGGGGCAACATCGGCAATAGGTATGTATTATATTTTATTAGAATTTTCCAATGGAAAGAAGGAAATATATCCAGTGTATATTAGAAAATGATTATATGATTTAAATAGGGTATAATTTATGAGATTATTAGTAGTTGAAGATGAAAATAAAGTCTTAAATTTTTTGAGGCAGGGCTTAGAAGAAGAGAAATATATAGTAGATACAGCATCAGATGGTGTAGCTGGTCTGGAAATGGCTATGAATAATCATTATGATGCTATAATATTAGATGTGATGCTTCCCGGCAAAGATGGATTTACAGTATTGCGAGAATTGCGGGATGCTGGTGTGGCTTCGCCTGTAATGATGCTTACTGCCAGAAATAATGTAATAGACAAGGTAAGTGGTTTGGACTTAGGTGCTGATGATTATTTGGCTAAGCCTTTTGAATTTGAAGAATTGACTGCAAGGCTGAGGTCATTATTGAGAAGAGGTACTCCTGAGAAAACAACTAAGTTGAGATGTGGCGAGTTGATTTTGGATACAGTTACTCATATAGCTTATAGGGGTAATAGAGAAATAGATCTAACGAGTAAGGAATATACTTTGTTAGAATATTTGATGCGTAATAAAAATAGGATATTGAGCAGAAGTACTATTACTCAGCATGTATGGAGACATAATTTTGACCAAGAATCTAATATAATAGATGTATATATTAAGAGGTTAAGAATCAAAATAGATGGAGATAGTGAAAAGCCTTTGATACAAAGTATAAGGGGTGTTGGGTATAGAATGAGAGAATTGGCTACTGATGAGTAATTTTCCAGAGGTTCATATTGATCTTATTAATAATATAGAGGATAATATAAGTACTATTCAGAGCAGTTTTGATAAATATCAAAATGAGTATTTTGACGGTAGGTCTCCTGAGTTTTTTTGCCTCGAATTGAATGGAGAAGCTGGCGAATTAGCTAATTTGGAGAAAAAGCTTTGGAAAGGTAAGCAGATAGATATTAATAATTTGTCTGACGAAGCGGCTGATGTATTTATAGCTTTGCTAAACTATTGCAATGCAAGGGGTATTAATCTGGAGAAAGCAGTAATAAATAAATTGAAAATAATCGAAAATAAAAGAGTACATTTAAAATCTATAGGCGAAAGGTATTAATTAAAAAGGCATTTTAAAAATGATAAATTATGATGATAAAGATATAATTGATAAAAAAATTGAATTAATGCACCAATTAAAAGAAATTGCAAAGGAAGGTGGTGGCAGATCTAGAATAGAAGCACAGCACAAGAAAGGTAAACTGACTGCAAGAGAGAGATTAGATTTGGTGTGCGATAAGGGTACTTTTAGGGAAATTGATGCTTTGGTGCATCATCATTCTACTCAGTTTGGCTTAGATAAGAGCGTGCCTTTGGGCGATGGTGTAGTAACTGGATTTGCAGAAATTTTGGGTAAGAAAGTATATTTGTTTGCTCAGGATTTTACAGTATTGGGTGGCTCTCTCGCAGAAATGCATGGCAAGAAAATTTGCAAGATAATGGATATGGCAATGAAGACGGGCACGCCTGTAATTGGTCTCAATGATAGCGGAGGGGCTAGGGTGCAGGAAGGTGTAATATCGTTGGGAGCTTATGCAGACATATTTTTGCGGAATACTTTGGCTTCTGGTGTAGTTCCTCAAATTTCTCTTATAATGGGTCCGTGTGCAGGAGGTGCTGTATATTCGCCAGCTATTACTGATTTTGTAGTAATGGTAAAAAATACTTCTTATATGTTTGTTACTGGGCCTAAGGTAGTAAAGACAGTAACTCATGAAGAGTTGTCATCGGAAGAATTGGGTGGTGCAGAGACTCATGCTACTAAGAGCGGGGTAGCTCATTTCGTAGCTGAGAACGATATGGATGCTATAGAAATAGTAAGGAATTTGCTGTCGTATATTCCTCAGAACAATACAGAAGAGCCGCCATTTGTAGCTAATGCTGACCCAATAGATAGAATAATAGAAGATTTGAATTATATAGTGCCTGCTAATGCAAATCAACCTTATGATATAAAGGATATAATTCATTTGATAGCTGATAATGGTGATTTTTTGGAAGTTCATAAAGATTATGCTCAAAACATAGTAGTAGGATTTATACGCTTAGGTGGCCGCTCAATAGGTGTGGTAGCTAATCAGCCAGCTGTATTGGCAGGGGTCTTGGATATAGAAGCTTCTAAGAAAGCGGCTAGATTTATTAGGTTTTGCGATTGTTTTAATATACCTTTGTTGACTTTTGAAGATGTGCCCGGATTTTTGCCGGGCTCTTATCAGGAATGGAATGCTATTATTACTAATGGAGCTAAGTTATTATTTGCTTATTCTGAAGCTACAGTGCCTAAGGTTACTGTAATTACTCGTAAGGCTTATGGCGGTGCTTATGATGTGATGAGTAGTAAGCATATTCGTGGTGATCTTAACTATGCTTGGCCAACTGCAGAATTGGCTGTAATGGGTGCAAAGGGAGCAGTAGAGATTATTTTCAAAAAGGAAATGGATTCGGCAGAAGATCCAGTTAAGAAGGAGCAAGAATTGATAGATGAATATAATGCTAAATTTGCCAATCCATATATTGCAGCATCTTATGGGTATATAGATGATGTAATAGAACCTAAATATACAAGAAAAATGCTTATAGAAGCTTTTTCATTATTAGAAAATAAGGTTGACAAAAATCCATATAAAAAGCATTGTAATATACCTCTATAGGTTGATAATATAATTATTTTATTTTTTTGGGCGGAGTAAGCTACACCCCTAAATAAATAATACAATTAAATTCGTTTAACTCATAATTCTAAAGATAAAATAATCGAAATATCATTTCTTCCTCCCTCTCCTTTGGAGAGGGCTGGGGTGAGGTTAAATCGTGGAGATAATTGAGGTGAGGTACAAATAATAAGTCGTCCTACAATTTTGGAAGTGTAGGACGACTGAGAATTAATTTAGTTTCTTATCTTAACTTATGAGGTAGCCTCTATTTAGTATTAGTCTCAATGTTTTGTAAATTGATTATCTTGAATAATATTCTACTACTAAAGATACTTCGCACTGAATAGGAACTTCTTCTTTGTGTGGAATATATGATAATTTAGCTAAAAAATCAGCTTTGGATAATTCTAAGTAAGGAGGTGCTCCTGCTGTACGAATGGCATCTTGGAAGCATTCCAATTTGCGGCTTTTCTCTTTGATAGATATTACATCACCTACTTTTACTTGGTAAGAAGGCACATTAACTCTTTTGCCATTCACTAAAATATGACCATGAGACAAAAATTGACGAGATGCATACATAGTACGAGCAAAACCAGATCTATACAATAGAGCATCTAAGCGAGTTTCTAATAATTGAATAAGAATATCTGCGGTGTTGCCTGGCAATCGTGTAGCTTTTACATAGTAGTTACCCATTTGCTTTTCAGATATATTGTATTGCAATCTCAAACGTTGTTTCTCTAATAACTGTTTGCCATAATCTGATTGCTTTGCACGACGTTTAGCGGCACCGTGCTGTCCGGGAGGATAAGGTTTTTTGCCAGAGATTTTTCCAGCTTTTGTTGTTAAAACTAATCCTAATTTTCTTGATATTTTAACTTTTGGTCCGGTATAATTCATTTATTTTACCACTTAAATATTAATATTCTAAATTATATTATTTCAGAACTACAAATGTATGTATTATTTAACATTTAACAAAATTATTTTAAATTTTTTCAGTATATTTTTTATTATTTTTGTTTTTTTTATTATTAATTTAAATCAAATGAAAGTTGTTGCCTTGATACCTGCACGTTATAATTCTTCTCGATTCCCCGGTAAATTGATGGCTAATCTTGCAGGCAAAACAGTAATACGACGTGTATATGAGCAAGCTGCTAATATGAATATTTTTGCTGATGTATATGTAGTAACCGATAGCAATTTGATATACGATGAAATAGTTGCTATGGGCGGTAAGGTAATTATGAGCAATGGTATTTATGAAACAGGGACGGATAGAATAGCAGAAGTAGCACAATCGATTGAGGCAGATATTTTTATTAATATACAAGGTGATGTGCCTTTTATTTCTAAGCAGCCTTTAATTAGAATCATTGAACAATTCGAACAATCTGATGTAAAAGTATGCTCATTGATGCAGGTTTTGAAAGATAGAAAATTGGTCGATGATCCAAATTATGTAAAAGTAGTAGTTGATAGCAATAGTGATTCTTTGTATTTCTCTCGCTCACCTATCCCATATTTAAGAGATAATTATCCATTCGATCATTTTTATGAACATATTGGTGTATATGCTTTTAGAAAGAATGAACTAACATTGTTTTCGAATTGGGAGCAAACTGCTTTAGAAAAAGCGGAAAAAATAGAAGCTTTGAGATTTTTAGAGAATGGAATTAAAATAAGGATGTTAATTTCTGAACATAATAGTATAGAGATTGATACTCCTGAAGATTTAATAAATGCAGAAAAATATCTTCTAACAATAAATGTAGGATAAAGTAATGTATAAAAATTTTAAATTGATAGATAGAGTAGTTTTTGGTCGCGGCTCGTTCTATCAGCTTGGTGATATTTTAGAAGCTCAAAGGGTTGGCAAAGATAGTTCAGTTGTTTTTTTGGTGGATAATGTATTTGAAAATTCCGAATTGATTGATAGATTACCTATTAATAAGAATGATAAATTGATTTTGGCAGATACTAGTTCCGAACCTACTACATATTATGTAGATGAATTAACTAAAATGGTAAAAGATTATGAAATCGGGATGTCTGTGAGTGTAGTAGGAATAGGTGGTGGTACTACTATGGATTTATCAAAAGCTGTATCACTGATGCTTACTAATGAGGGCTCATCGGCTGATTATCAGGGTTGGGATCTTATCAAAAACCCTGCGGTATATCATCTAGGTATCCCTACTTTATCTGGTACGGGTGCAGAGGTATCGAGAACAACTGTTCTGACTGGTCCTGTTAAAAAGTTAGGTATTAATTCTGATTATACTGTATTTAATCAAATTGTATTAGATCCTGATTTGATTGAAAATGCTCCAATTAATCAAAGGTTTTATACTGCGATGGATACTTATGTACATAATGTAGAAGCTCTTACTGGTACTTTTATTAATGCTTTTGCTCGTGCTTATGGCGAGAAAAGTTATGATTTGTGCAAAGAGATATTTTTGACGGATATAGATAGAAGAGAAGCTGATGAAAAATTAATGATGGCATCTATGTTTGGAGGGTTGAGTATAGCATACTCGCAAGTAGGGGTATGTCATGCTTTGTCTTACGGGCTGAGCTATGTGCTCAAAACCAGACATGGGGTAAGTAATTGTATTGTTTTCGATCAATTAGAAGAGTTTTATAAGGACTATGTGGTTGAATTTAAGGAAATAGTTGATAGGAATGGATTTGAGATTCCTAAAGGGGTTACTAAGGGCTGTACGGATCAAGATTTTGAGAAAATGATTGATATTTCGATGTTGCTAGTGCCTCTCTGGGAAAATGCTTTGGGCAAGGATTGGAAATTAATAATTACAAGAGATAAATTAAGAGAATTATTCCAAAAGATGTAATTTGTAGATACTACTTTTGGTGAGTTTTATTTGTATAATAATTTGCCAAGAGTAGTATTAATTTCATTTGGAATCAAGATTAATGATTTGGCTTAGTATCTAATAGTAATCGAATAATTTTTGCTAATTAATTGGTATTAAATTATTTTTAGAAGAGTCTTATTGTATCTATCTGAGATGGTTGAGCAAATCGTCAATTCGTTTAGTTGTTCCGTTATTGTGGTTGTGGTGAAAATATGTTACAAAGGAAGAAGGCAGTATTTAATTGGAGTGGTGGGAAGGATTCTGCATTAGCATTACAGAAAACAATTCAAGAGAATAAATACGAGGTTGTTTCTCTATTAACTATTATCAATGACGAAACTCAATTATCTTCAATACATTCTATACCTATGGAATTACTATTGCTGCAAGCTGAGAGTATAGGGATACCGCTATATACAATTTCTCTTTCTAAGTTTACAAAATCTTATGAGAAAGTGATGGGGGAAGCAATAGAAAATTTTAAAAAAATGGGTGTGAGGCATTTTGTATTTGGTGATATATTTTTAGAAGATGTCAAATCTTATAGGGAGAGTAAACTTAATCCATTAGGAATAGAAGTGGTAGAGCCTCTTTGGGATAAGTCTTCTGAAGATGTCTTTGATGAGTTTTTGCAATCGGGTATTAAATCGAGAGTAGTGATAACACAAGCAGATCTACTTGACCACACATTTATTGGAAAAGAATTAAATGAAGATTTTCAAAAATTACTTCCCAAAGGTATAGACTTATGTGGCGAAAATGGAGAGTATCATACATTTTCTTATGACGGCAGTCTTTTTAGAACTAAAATTGATTTTGAAATAGATAGGGTGCACAAAATAACTTATGAGTTCAAAATAGATAGTGGAGAAGTGAAAAATTATGAATATTGGCAAGCTGATTTATCGCACAGATAGTAATTTTCTAAAACTTAACTGATGATTTAGTGCTGGCTTAGAGTTGGAGGCTGTATCATAAATCAGTAACAATGATTTAATTTTTAATTCTCTAGTCGTCCTACACTTTTGGAAGAGTAGGACGACTTATTCTGGCAAGCCGCTTATTATTATAGACTTATATTGTATGTTCCTTTTCAATATTTATTCCAATATATTACTATTTCTTAATAAAGAAATAGTACAGAAAGCGTAGAATTCTGACTTATGAGACAGTCTCTTCATTTTATTTTAAATAATAGATAATATACTTGCCACATAATATATCTATAAAAAAATACTCCATCATTTATTTTTTTTACAAAAAAAAAGGGCTGTCTAACTAACAGCCCTACATACTAATATTTAATATTATATCTCATATTATTTCTTGTCGTCATCTACTACTGTATATTCAGCTTCTTCTACAGTATCAGATTTTGGAGCTTCTTGCTCAGCTTGAGTATTAGAATTAGCACCCGGATTAGCACCTGCATTCTGATACATCTCGGTTGATGCAGCACTCCAAATATTATTCAATTCATCCATTGCAGGGCGTATATCAGATACTTCATCTTTAATAGCTTTTGCTAATTTTTCCTTAGCGGCTACTATTTTCTCTTTATTAGAAGCAGAAATCTTATCTCCGAGCTCACTCAATTGCTTGTCAGTAGAATATACTAATGCATCTGCTTGATTACGCAAATCTATTTCTTCTTTACGTTTCTTGTCATCGTTTGCATTTTGCTGAGCTTCCATCTTCATTTTTTCAATTTCATCTTTACCCAGTCCACTTGAAGACTCTATTCTTATATTTTGCTCCTTATTAGTAGCTTTATCCTTAGCATGAACAGAAAGAATACCATTAGCATCAATATCAAAAGTAACTTCTACTTGAGGAATACCTCTTGGAGCAGAAGGAATACCGTCTAAATGGAATCTACCTAACGAACGGTTATCTTTAGCCATTGGTCTCTCACCTTGCAATACGTGAATCTCTACAGAAGTTTGATTATCTGTTGCTGTAGAGAAAGTTTCACTCTTACGAGTTGGTATAGTGGTATTAGATGGAATCATAGGAGTCATTACCCCACCCAAAGTTTCGATACCAAGAGTAAGCGGAGTTACATCTAAAAGCAATACATCGGTTACATCGCCAGACAATACCCCACCTTGAATAGCTGCACCTATAGCTACTACTTCATCAGGATTCACATTCTTAGAAGGCTCTTTGCCAAAGAATTGTTTTACCAATTCCTGTATCTTAGGGATACGAGTAGAACCACCTACTAAAATTACTTCATCAATCTGACTTGGGCTTACCTTAGCATCTTTTATAGCTTGCTCACAAGGCTGTAAAGACTTTTGGAACAAATCAGCACACAAGTTTTCAAATTTAGCTCTTGTAATATTGATATTTAAGTGTTTAGGCCCATCTTGAGTAGCAGTAACAAAAGGCAAATTGACATCAGTCTGGAGCATTTGCGACAATTCAATCTTAGCTTTCTCTGCTGCTTCACGCAATCTTTGCAAAGCCATAGGGTCTTTTCTTAGATCTACTCCTTCTTGATTTTTAAATTCGTCAGCCAAATAGTCAATTATTCTTTGGTCAAAATTATCACCACCTAAATGAGTATCACCATTTGTAGATTTAACTTCGAATACACCATCGCCTAGCTCCAAAATGGAAATATCAAAAGTACCGCCACCCAAATCATACACAGCAACAGTCATATTCTTGCCTTTTTTGTCAAGACCATAAGAAAGAGCTGCAGCAGTAGGTTCATTGATAATTCTCTTTACAGTAAGACCAGCAATTTCGCCCGCATCTTTAGTAGCTTGACGCTGCGCATCATTAAAATAAGCAGGTACTGTAATTACAGCTTCAGTAATTTTTTGCCCAAGATAGTCTTCAGCAGTTTGTTTCATTTTCTGTAAAATCATTGCAGATATTTCAGGAGCAGAATATTTCTTACCATCAATATCTACTCTCACTGTACCACCATCATCGCTTGCCACTACTTTATAAGGAACCATTTTAGCTTCTTCTCCGACCTCATTCAATCTTCTACCCATAAATCTCTTAATAGAATATACAGTATTGTGAGGGTTAGTAACAGCTTGTCTTTTAGCAGCTTGCCCTATCATTCTTTCACCAGATTTAGCAAAGCCAACCATAGAAGGTGTAGTACGCGAACCTTCACTATTTGCAATTACTACTGGCGTAGTACCTTCCATTACAGCTACACACGAATTGGTGGTACCTAAGTCAATTCCAATAATTTTTCCCATTATATTAATCTCCTTTATCTATAAAATATTAATGTCACATTGTCATTTTAATTAATTTTGGTGCCAAATTTGGTAAATTTTGTCAAAATGACATATAATTTACTTTCGGCTAACCATAATTAAGTAATTGAAATTGTCGTGCCAAACTACGAAAGAAAAATATTATTTTTTTTATTTCTGTAATAATTCTTATTTTTGTAGTTCGATAAATGGCGGATGTAGTTCAGTGGTAGAGCACCTGATTGTGGCTCAGGTTGTCGCGGGTTCGAATCCCGTCATTCGCCCAAAGAGATGACTTCATTTTACCCTTACTATTTTTTCTCTTGCTACAGCAAACCCGAATTTATTCAGCGGATTTACTGATTGCCTACTTCTCATTGGGGGATCATTGTATTTTTTTATAAAAATATATCTTGTGCTATTTCATAAGGAATTGGTCGATTATAATCTTCAATTTAGTCTTTGTACTTAATTTCAAATATAACTAATGATATTCAAGGATTATTCCTTTATTTTTTAAAACATCGTTGCCACTACATTAATATTTATTAATCTTGCCATTTTTATTTTGAAATAAGATAATTAATCACTAAATTACAATTATTGTAATAGCAAATACTTCTTTATTTGCTATTTTTGTTAATTTATTCATTACAATTGAGTTAAAATGTTAAATGTTGCTTTGTTTGGTCCACCAGGCGCGGGCAAAGGAACTCAATCTGAGTTCCTTATCAAAAAATATGGGTTATATTATATCTCTACAGGTGATTTATTACGTAAAGAAATAGCTTCAGATTCACAAATCGGCCGCGATGCTAAGAATATTATTGCACAAGGTGGGCTTGTTTCAGATGAGATCATTGTACAAATAATCGAAAAAGTAATTACAGAAAACGCTGGTTACAATGGATTCCTATTCGATGGCTTCCCTCGTACTTATGTGCAAGCATATATTCTAGAAGGGCTTATGATTAAACTAAACACATCTTTGAATTGTTTAATTGATATAGATATACCAGAAGAAGCCGCAGTGCAAAGACTATTAAATAGAGGTAAAACCTCAGGCCGGAGTGATGATAATGAAGAAGTAATCAGAAAAAGATTAGCTGAATATAAAGAAAAAACTATACCAGTGCTTAATTTCTTCAAAGAAAGAGGTAATTTAATCAAAATAGACGGCACTCAATCTATTGATGATGTGCAAGAAGAAATAAGAAAAATTATGCAAGTAGAATTGAGCCGTACTTTAATTAATCTAGTATTATTCGGATATCCCGGCTCAGGGCGAAGTACTATCGGTAGAAGATTAGCCAAAAACTACAACTTAGAGTATATTTCTACTGGCGAGATACTAGAAAAAGAAGTCAAAAACAAAACTACCATTGGCAGCAAAATTATTGAATTGTTCGATACTGGAATACTAAAAAAAGATGGTGTGGGGCAATTAGTTCCTGATGAATTAGTTTTACCATTAATTGAAAAAAAATTATCAAACCCTGATGGCAAAAATGGCTTTATTTTCAAAGGATACCCCAGAACTATGGTACAGTCTTACATATTAGATGGATTACTCAAAAAACACTCATCTACTTTTACAAAAGTATTCGAAATTGAAGTACCAACCCTAATTTTGATTGAAAGATTAAAAAACAGAGGTAAATCTGACAGCAGTAGAAACTATGATTTAAGTTACGAAAAAATAATACAGAGATTATCGCAGCACGAACACAATACAGTGCCCGTATTTAATAAATATGTCAAAATTCATGGTAGTATAAAAATAGATGGATCAGGTAGCCCCGAATCTGTATATAATAATATTGTGCAAAAAATTGAGTTATCACGCAACAACCATTTGTAAAAAACTATCTCTATACATAACA
>JBDHXE010000047.1:0-14567 GCA_039810525.1 Chlorobiota bacterium
GTAGTAAAACTCCATATTGATGACCAATCACCATCATTGGTATCAATCTGCCCACTAGCACGCCAATAATATTTAGTAGAATAATTAAATAAAGTATCAACAATATTCCACGTAGTATCAGTTAATCCAGTTTTGTTTATTAATGGGTTACTCATATCACTATTCAATGATACTTGAAGTTGGTAAGTTGAGTTCAAAATTCTATTCCATTTTAATTGTGAGTTCATCACAATATTTATAGAATTACTATCTGGGCTTAATAGAGTAAGATCAGGTACTAAGCTAACTGTTTTAAAGTTCCATATTGATGACCAATCTGATGTTTCGCCATCTATAGTAGAATTAATTCTCCAATAATATTTTTTATTATAAGCAAAAAGAGTATCACTTATAGTCCAACTCGTATCACTTAGAGAAGACTTATTAATTATTGGGTTAGACATATCGGAATTAGTAGAAACTTGCAAAGAATAAGTTGCGTTATTTAGTTTATTCCATTTAATTAGCTCATTCAATGCAACATTAATCTTAGAATTTGGTGGATTTAACTGATTTGGTACATTAGATACTTCAATACCGGATTTCCATATACCTCTACCATAAGTTGCAGCAAAAATCTGATTAGAACTATCATGTATTGATAACTCGGTAATTTGAACATTTGACAAGCCACTATTGAAATCTTGCCAAGATGATACTTTATCGTCTATATAAAGCACCCCAATGTCTGTACCAACGTAAATTCTATTATTCTTATTTTTTTGATAAGCTATTGTATTAACAGGTACATTTGGAAAGCTTGAGCCAGTAATATTTGTCCAATTAGCTCCACCGTCTGTTGATTTATATACCTTATTACCAGATGAATACCCGGATAGTGTTGCCCATAATATATTAGGATCAGAGTTATGAATAGCCAAATAAGTCATATATGTGCTGCCGGGCTTAGTCATATCAGACCAATTAGCTCCACCATCAGTTGTTCTAACTAAATTATAACCATTTGTAGCGTAAATATAATTAGAATTAGAAGGAGCTATAGCTAAAAAAGATAGGTTACTAGAAGAAAATGAAGATAGTTTTGTCCAATTAGCTCCTCTATCAGTTGATTTCCAAACATTTTTTAATCCTATATAAATATTAGTTGTATTATTAGGGTCTATAATAAATGGTGTAACCCAATCTCCGCTTTCAGAAGATGGTACAGGAACATCGTACCAATTATTACCTCCATCGGTTGATTTTTTCATATCACCAAAATATAATTCACCAAACATTATATTAGCATTAGTTGGATCAATAGCACAATCCATTCCATCTCCGCCAATTACATCATACCAATTACTATTACTTTTTAATAGTTTAGTACCATTATCTTGTGAACCACCAATTATAATTGAAGGGTTTGTCTTAGCCACACTAAACTTATAGAATTGAGTAATTTTTAATCCACTTCCAAGCCATGTCCAATTATTACCTCCATCTGTAGATCTATATATACCACCATCATTACCCCCGTACATACGATAACTATTATTGGCAAATCCTAAAAAATGCTGATCAGCATGAACAGCTGGCAATCCATTTTGCCCATACCAATGAGCAACACAACTCCAATCAGTACCACCATTTACAGAACGCCAAATATTAACACCGCCTACCCAAATTGAATCAGCATTTGATTTAGATGCATTAATTACCAAATCATACCAAGCCTGTCCACCAGTATCACTTCCATCGCTTTCGTATCCTAAAATATTTGGAGTTGTAGAACGAGTAGAAAAAGTATTCCCACCATCAGTCGATCGATAAACTCCATAAAATCTTTGGTTACTATTACCAATTAATACATATACATAATCAGAATTTTTAGGGGTAACTGCTAATTCAATTCTAGAGATATTACTAGTCGGTAACCCGTCTGATAGGGTAGTCCACGAAGAACCGCCATTATAAGTTCGAATAACTTCTGTACCACTTGCATATAATGTATCAGGATGATCGGGTCTAAATTCTATATCTTTGTAGCTACCGCTTTTTACTTGTGTCCAATTACTCCCACTATTAGTAGATTTATAAATACCATTAGAAGTGGCTGCATACAAAATACTTCTATCAGTTGGATGTAAAATTATTTTGCGTATCATTCTTTGGTCAGATGTATTCCAATTTAAATCAGTAGTACTCCAATTATCACCACCATCAGTACTTTTTAGAATACCTATACTTTTGGTATCGCCAACCTCACCATCTCCAGTTGCTACCCACATTACATCAGTATTACTCGGATTGATTACAATACAAGAGGCTCCGATAGAATTAAATTCTTGAAATTTAGGTTGCCAAGTACTTCCATCATCAGTAGATTTCCATATACCACCACTCGGAGTTCCAATCCAAATTGTTTTATTAGAGCTTCCATTATATCCCGGATCTTCTTCTACCCAATTTATTCTTCCTAAACCTGCATATCCACCCTCAGAAAACTCTGGTCCTAAATTTTCCCATGAATTAACCGATTGTAACTTATTATTTTTCTTGTTATTTTTTTGCTTCTTTTGCCATTTATTATATTCGGTAAGATTATGTTGAGATGTAGGAAAATCGCCTGATGGATATAATCGTTGTTCCCAATACCATTCCCATCTTTTGTATTTAGACCAACCAATTTTTTCAGATTTAGGAGTCGATCTTTTTATATTCTTCTTAGACCAATATTTATTAAAAATATCTTGAATTTCATAAAAATTCTTTGCACCATTTAGATCAATTATACTTGGTTGTGCAGAAATATCATTATTTGTGAAAAGTAAAGAAATTGCAATAATAATGCCATACCAGATAGTATTAATTTTTTTCATTGTTACCTCTCAATTTAATATTTTCAAATTTAAATATAAAAAATGAATTTTAAAAATATTAAAATCTTAGTCTCTGAAATTATGTTATATTTGTATCATTATTATTATTATAATTATAAAATAATGGATGATTATCACCCGAATATAAACTTAACTACATAAGAGGATTTTTGCCTCTTATAATTATATATTAAGGAGGCATTAGTGATCAGCTATCTAAAAACTGAAAATGGTCTTGTAGTATGTCCACAATGGGAAGAAAAATGTTGGATAAATGTCGAAGAGCCAAGTCTTGATGATAAAAATTACTTATTAGAAAAAATTCAAATCCCTGAATCTTATTTTAACGACATTGAAGACGTTGATGAACGTCCACGTATAGAATATGAAGATGGTTGGTTCCTTGTACTAATGCGAACTGCAATAAAATTAGATGACAACAAAATACCTTACTCTACAGTACCAATAGGCTTAATATTTAACGAAGAGCACTTAGTAACTATTTGTTTTTATAAAACAGATATGATTCAAGATTTTATAGCTTTCACTCAAAGAAAGAAAATTAATATTTCAAGCAATTTTGAATTTGTTTTTCGATTATTACTTTCATCAAGCGTATGGTTTCTTAAATATCTTAAACAAATTAATCAGAATATCAAATTAGCGGAATACCAATTAGAAAAATCAATTAAAAACGAAGATCTTCAAACACTTTTACAGATTGAAAAATCCTTAGTATATTTTACTACTTCACTGAAAGGTAATGATATTTTAATTTATCGATTAAAGAATCTAAAAGTTTTCAAGGAAGACTACGATGAAGAATTAATTGAAGATGCTGAGATTGAATTAAAACAAGCGTTAGAAACTACAAATATATTTAGCGATATCCTTAGTGGTATGATGGATGCTTACGCTTCTGTAATTTCTAATAATCTAAATCAAATAATGAAAATTCTTACATCATTTTCATTAGTTTTAATGATCCCCTCAGTAATTACTAGTTTTTACGGTATGAATATACCAAATGGATGGGAAGAATTTAATCATGGCTTCCTGATTATACTATTGATGTCTGTATCTTTATCTGGATTAGTAGCATTCTACTTTAGAAAAAAAGACTGGTTTTGATGAGTAATATTGTTTTAATAACTGACTTCGGATTATCTGAATATGTTGGTCAAATCAAAGGCACAATATATAAAATAAATCCTCAAGTTAATATAATTGATTTAACTCACAATATTTCAAAATTTAACATAATAGAAGCAGGTTATATTTTATTTAATTCTATTGAATATTTTGATGAACAATCTATATTTTTGACTATTGTAGATCCGGGAGTAGGGACAAATAGGTTACCAATAATTATTCAGACAAAACAAAATATTTATATTGGTCCAAACAATGGACTGTTTACATTAATTATTGATAAATTAGATATAATCAGAATAGTTAAAATTCTAAACCCATTTTATTTAAACAAGATTATTAGCAATACATTTCATGGCAGAAATATATTCGCACCAATTTCAGCACATATTAGCAAAGGAATTAGAATTACAGATTTAGGCTCTGAGATTAATATAAGCGAAATTATCCGCCTTGAAGGATTTTACCCAAGTATTGCAGAAATCAGATTAATGGCATTGTAATTTACTCTGATACCTTTGGTAATTTAATCACTAATATTCATTCATCATTATTGTATAATCGAAAAGTAACTATTCATTTTCAGAAATATATCATTAATAGAATTTCTAATACTTATAATGATATAGCAAAAGGAGAGATACTTGCATACATTGGCTCATCTTCTTATCTTGAATTGGCTATCAATCAAGGGAACTTGTCATCAATGATATTAAAGAATGATAATAGAATTGTTATTGATTTACTCTAATTTAAATAATTAACTATTATAATATTTTTATCAATAATATCAAGTGCTTAGATTCTCACATATACATTTCCTAAGATTGTATCAGTAGTGGCAATATTAATAATTTTATTAATGATAGATTCGTTTAATTTAGTACCAGCAGGAATTAATTTAAGTCCTTTCTCTGTATAAATATCTCTCGTAGTAGTCATCCCAGCTTTTAATTCAATTAAATTTAGAGCTACCTCATTATCAATTTTCAGTTCTTTTTCGTTTGATTTGACATATTGTTCCATCAAGATAACTACTCTATTATCATACAATCTCTGAGAATCTCTATTTATTAATTGTATTGCTGCGGATGCACTTTTATTCTGAAACAGCTTATACTCTTCGTAGTCTAAAGCAACTCGTATTATTCGTGAAGCATAAGGGATTTGCCAAGACTGCAGTCTATCTGGGATACCAGAGCCATCAAAATTCTCATATATATGCTTGATATAATTGGCTATATCTTTAAATCTTCGCACTGTAGATACTATTTCACTTCCAGAAATAGGTACTTGATACATAATTGGATCGGTAGGAACTCCTCCAGTCATTACAGGCACTTTTAATAGATTATCTGGCAAGAATATTCTACCTGCTTGAGACAAAAAAGCTGATATCTCAACATCATGGATCTCCTCATTGCTCAAATTTCCATAAGATTGCGCTATCCATACTGATGCCGAAGCAACTCTTTTTAGAAGATCGTAAGACGATGGTATTCTTGCTTGTAAAAATTTAACAGATAACTTAATAATATCTTGTAGTTCCTTTTCTAACTCTTCTGCAATTTGGTAAAGCAAACTATTTTCATTCTGGGCTTGTAAAAAAAGTTGTTGGTATTTTATGGCAGTATTAATTCTAATTGCAAATTGATCTGTTTCAAAAGGGAAACGAATATAATCATCTAAATTTAGTTGAATAGCATTATTTATTATTTCATTATCATCAGTTGAGGCTAATATTATAAAGTAAATATCTTTAAGTTCATTATTCGTTCTAATCTTTTTCAATAATTCAATACCTGAACCATCGGGTAATTTATTTTTACAAACAATAATGTTTGGTTTTTCTTTTATTACAATATTGCTTGCGTTTTGTAATGATTTTTCTTTAATAATAGTAATATTATTAGAAAATGAACTTAAGCACTTTTCAATAAATAATTGATTATTTACATCATTTTCTATTATTAATATTTTTATAATATATTCCATAAAACCTCCTATTATTGAGGAAGAAATTGATTAGCTGATAATTGTTTTACCAAAATACTTATTCTACGATTAGAAGCATCAAATGGATTATTAGGATTTCTTAGCTTCTTATCAGCAAAACCTGTAACTCTTATTATTTGTCCATCCCACAACCCATTCATATCTAAAACTCTCCTAGCTGCCAAAGCTCTATCAGAAGACAAATCCCAATTATTATAACCAGTCTTTGTATTATATGAACGGCTATCAGTATGCCCTTCTATCTCCACATAATTAGGCAATTTACCAATTTCGACAGCTAACTGCTTTAGTACATTCAGAGCTTCAGGTCTTATCTTGGCAGAACCAACTTCAAAAAATAATGATTCGGTAGTCTCAATCAATTCAATTCTTAAACCATCTTTAGTCATTTCTATTTTAATTGAAGAAAGTATTTTCTTTAATTCAGGTTTTTCAGTCATCATATTTTCAAATTTCTTTTGCAACTGCGAACCAATTTCTTCAACTCTTTTTGACGCTTCTATACTATCTTGTTTTGCTTTCTCTAATATTTTGTTAAAAAGAGTATCTGCCATCTGTTTGTCAAATGAAATTATTGAACTATTATCAGATTTATCTTTACCTTCACCTTTTTTATTATTTGTACTTTGTCCAATTTCTATATCAATAGGAAGAGGTCCACTCTTTTTTTCGCCTGTAAAAATATCAAATCTATCAGGGTGATTAAAATATTCTGAAACACTCTGCTTAACTTGTTCAGACGATGCTAATATCCACATTACTATAAAGAAAGCCATCATAGCAGTAACGAAATCGGCATAGGCTACCTTCCATGCACCACCATGATGGCCATGACCTCCGCCTTTTTTAATTTTTTTTATTATTATAGGCTGCTCTTTAGGATGTTGTTGTTCTTCTGACATAACTTATCAACTCTTTATATTTTCTTCTGTTTCTTTAAATGTAGGTCTATTACCAGGATCAATTGCTCTTCTACCGTATTCCACAGCTACAGCAGGAGGCATACTTTTAGAAAATGCAAGTAAAGCAGCTTTGATACACTCCAAATACTTAGCTTCTTGCTGCACACTGCGATCCATATTTCTTGCCAAAGGACCTACAAATCCATAGGCTAATAATACCCCCATAAAAGTACCAACAAGTGCTCCACCTACTTTTTGTCCCACTGTCTCTGCACCTTCGGTAATAGCTAGCATCGTTACAATAATTCCTAAAACTGCAGCTACTATACCAAGTCCTGGTAATGCATCACCAACTACATTGAGAGCTGCGGGAGCTTGATGTTCTTCTTCATGTAAATTATCCAAATCTAATTGCATCAGTTCTTCTAACTCATGAGCAGGCACACCGCCTGATAATACCACTTTTAGAGTATCGCACAAGAATTCTACAGCATGATGATTTTCTAAAAATGATGGATATTTAGATATTATTGAGCTTTGAGTAGGATTCTCTATATGTTGTTCTAATGCTATCAATCCTTCTCTCTTAGTGTACTGAAATAACTCATATAATAATTTTAACAAATCTAAATAACTTTGTTTGTTTACCTTCGAACCTTTCATTGATCCTAATGCACCTTTAATAATCTTCATATTCAAAGACATCGAATTGGAAATAAGCATAGAACCAATAGCAGCACCACCAATAATAATGTATTCTTGTGGATGCAAAAAGAATACAAACGCGGCTGTGTTGAAGTGAGAAGCTATAAAAAAGCCACCAAACACACACACGAATACTACAACTATACCAACAATTACAAACATATTAACCTATTTATTTATTTAATATTTCTAATTTTTCTTTCGCAATATTGCTATTAGGATTCATTTCGAGAGCTTTCTGAAAAGATAATTTTGCATTTTCAATTTGCAAATTAGCCAATTGTACAATACCCAAATGCTCATAAGTTTCCGAATTTACATCTGAAAGATTGACAGCTTTCATCAAATACTCCAATGCGATATCTACTTTACCCAATTTATAGTTTATCCAGGCATAAGTATCATAGAACGCCGATAACTGAATATCAGAATCAATTACTTTTTGCGACATTGCCAAAGCATCATTTAATTTTATATTTCGTTCACATAATGAATATGCATAATTATTATTAGTATTCGGGTTATAAGGGTCTAATGCTAATGATAATTGATACATATTATCAGATTTTTCCACTAATTTCATTTTATCATACAAAAATCCCATCTGCGAATATATATCGGCATTATTACTATCAATTTTAATTCCCTTTTCTAAATATTCCAAAGCTATGCTATCTTTATCATTTATTGAATAAATATATGATACAAGTAAAATTAAATTTAGATCTTTATTAATTGTATCATTATATTGTTGAATTAATTTGTATATATTAAGTGTATCATTGATTGTATTATAGAGATTTAATGAAATAGATAGAGTCTTGGCTAAAGAATCTGTTGACTTAAGAGCTCTATCAATGAAAGAACTAAGTAAGCTAGTGTTGTATTTTGAAGATAAAAAAGCACCCAACATTAAAAAATCATTAGAAAATCTAAATTCGCTTTGTATATAATCTAAATAATTATTCATTATAATCGAATTATTGTTTGAAGATGGAGAATCTAATAACAACCCAAATTCATAGCAAATATTTTCAAATTCTCTATCTGATAATTTAAATTGCTTTGATTTGAGAAAATTAAAAGCTTCATTATATTTATTTTCTTTGATATATATAGTAATAATCTTATTGATACTACTAATTTCATTAATCTCAATATTATCTAAACTATGTAGGCTTTCTAATGCTTTATCGTAATTGCCTTGATTATAATAAATATTAGACAACTTTTCTAAAACTATTGTATTTTCAGGGTTTATTTTAATTATTTCATTATATAGCTCAATTGATTTGGTTGTGTCAATATTTTCGTACATTACGGCTTGTTTAAATTTTCTTCCAATATTATCATCAATATCCATAGCTAGTTCATTATATTTTATAGCAGAATTAATATCAGAATAATAAAGAATATCCGAAATCATATCTAATGAAGGCAAATGTTTAGGATCTAATTCTAATGCTTTTTTCAAATTTTGCAATGCTCTATCTATCTTAAATAGATTATAATAGCTTTTTGCCATAGCATAATATATTGTAGGGTTATTATCGTATTGAATCGCCTCTTGAAACTCAATAATAGCCTCTGCATCTTTATTGTTTATTTGATAATTTACACCATTAATGTAGAAATACCTAGCATTTTGTTGCAATTTAATAGTATCAGCAATAATATTGTGAGTAGTATATAAATTCGCATTTCTTACACTACTTTGATTACTGCAAGAAATGATTAGTGTTACAAAAAATAATAGTATATATATTAATAGATAATTCCTACTTGCCATAAATTTAATTTTTTATAAAAGTCAATTGAGCAAACATAATATAATTAAATCAAGTATTTTAAAAAAAATTATTTAATACCTTGATAATTCTTTTTTAGAAAGTTTAATTTATACAAACTATTATCTATGGGTATGTCTATATATTTATTATTATAAAGAATCTGTGAAGGGATTTGTTTCTTCGAAGTAGGGAATCTTATTAATTTCAACAATGATTTTAAATTATCTTTAGGTATATCTTGTAAAATTTGTAAATTTATAGGCAAAAAATTATTTAATAAATTATTGTTAAAGTCTAAGTTGTTATTTATATAAAAAGGTCGATTAATCAAATCTGTGTTAGTTTGCACATCATATTTCAACAATGTCATTATTTGATTAATCGCAGTATCTTGATACAATTGTTTATTTTGATATTTTGAATTAATTTTAATTATTTCATTTGGGTTATTAAACATATTAATATCATCTGTATTAATATTATTTAAGGTGAGCTCTACTATATTAGTAGGGTATTGTATAGTTGGTTCAGAATACAAATTATTAAAGTCTTTCAATTTGCAATATAATACAAAATTGGTATCCAATTCAGTTAAATGCAAAAAATCATATATTTGCTTAATTCTATCATTTTTCACATTGTGCAATTTATAATCTCCAACATAATTATCATTTAAATTATTAATCAAAATTGTATCTGATAATTCGTCTGGAAAAATAGGGTAAATTATTAACTCTGGATTATAGTTCGACAATATTTTATTAATATTAGGTAGATAATTATCTATTGATGCAATTTCTTGAATATCAGGCTTTTTTTCAGGATTTAACTTAGTTGCAAGATTAAAAACTTTAAAACTATTAAATATCGAATCAATATCTAATTTGATATACCTATTTTTTATATTATTGATTAAATTTTGAAAGTCTTCGTATAGGGGAGAAGTATTATACATTAAATCATCAATATTTAAATTCAAATTAAGATTATTTTTATTTAAAATAATATGTGTATTGCTAATATCAAAAATTTTTAAAGTAGCTAATTCATTCAAATCATTATTAACCCTTTTGTTGTACTTAATGAGATTTATTGGATCAAATACAATATCTTTGCTTATAAATAAATTAATAGATTCGTCATAATAATAATCTTTGTAAAAATATACAAAGTCTTTATTTGCTAGTCCCATTACACCAAATATATCTCTATTATCTATTGTATTTAGATCGCCTAAATTATCAATTAACAATATAGGGAAACCACTCGAATTTCTAATTAAACATTGCTCCTTCTTATTAATTATATCATATTTAAATATTGGAAATTTATAATTATTTTGCTTCATTAGATAAACATCTAATTTCTTTTTGTTGCTGTTAAGAATAATTCTTATATCCACAGAATCTATAACAATATGAAATAGATAGGTGGTATCAACATCGATAATCGCACTCATTTCACCAATAGAATTATAAAGAAACTTAATATTTTTAGATTTATTTATATAGTCTTGCAGTCTATCTTCATAATCATAAAATAAAGATATAGTGTCATCATTTTGTATGATTCTACTAATATTTCTATTAGGACTCAATACATATTTCTTATCATTAATGGTAACAAATCCTTGCTCATAGTTATACTGTGCTAATTTATCGTTTCTTAATATTTGATTTATATTATTTTGATTATCATATTTAAAAGTATAAGTATTAGTATCATTACTTTTAATAGAAACTGAACGATTGAGTATATCACTTTCTACTGAAAACAAAGTATCGTTATTCAAAATAGTCGATTTGAGATCACTATTGTAATTGATATTATCGACAACTACATTAATGCTATCTAATTTTTTTACCAATTGCTCAATCTTATCAAAAGATATCTTATAGCTTATAGCTATATCTTTAAATGAAATTGAATTATTTTTATTCAACACATAATTTAAATTATCAAACTTAAAAGATGATAAACTATTAAAAGAACTTATCTGGAATAAACTGTACACCTTATCATCAAATTTAAATTTGTAATTATTATTTTCTGAATATATATTAAACTTCTTTGTAAAGTACCTATAAGTAAAATTATTAGATGAGACTCCTTTTGTAAAAACTATCGAATCATTTAAAACTGAATTTGAAAATGATTTTTCTAATTCACCTTTATCATTATACTTAAATTCAGTAAATTTACCATTAGAATAATTAATTTCACTTACTTTATCACCCAAATAAGAATATTGAATATGATTGCCTTCTGCATCTTCTGTACTTGATAAATTTCCAAAATCATCAAACTTAAAATTATATAGTTGATTATTACCTATAATTATTGATTTGATATTACCTATATAATTGTAATCTAATTGCAATGCTTTACCATCAATTCCGTAAGCAATTGATTGATCGCCTTGTTTATTTATATTATTTATAAGATTAAATTGGTATGAATAATTACCAAATATATCACCAAAGTATTCAAAGATATATTTGCTGTTTTTAGATAAACTATAAGAATTAACAAAATTATTATAATTCAACTGAAAAGTATCGCTTTTTATTCTGAGCAACGATGGTTTATTAAAATTAATATATCTGAAATCAATAATATTATCATAGTATTGTATATTATCAGGATAATAACTATTGCCATTATACTTAATATTATCTATATTTTTGCTTTTATCAATTGTTTTCCTTGCATAATTATCATAATTAAACTTATTTGCATTGATTTGAGATTCTAAACCAAAGTGAGTATATTGGTATTTATCATTGAATTGTTTGATTCTGAAGTCTATATCTAATAATACAGAGTCAGATATAGAATTAAAATTGACAAGCAGTGTATTAAAATTGCTATTAGTCCACTTGAATTGTAAATGCTTGTTATTAAAATCATAAATATCTGATAAAAGATTGTTTTTATATTCGTAATGAAAAAACTGCTTATTATTAATACTTATATTCGCTAATCTTCCCATGGGGTTGTAGTTAAACTGTAGTGAGTCTAATCTGTTAATTTTAACTGATAATATATTACCTATATTATCATAATCATAATAATATTCATTATTTAAAAAATCTATTTTTGAAGATACTCTAGAGTTTGCATCAAATGTATAACTTTCTTTTCTACCATTGCCATATACTCTTTGAAACAATCTACCTAATTTATCATAATTATTTTTAATATAAGTATCCGAGTTGCATTCACTAACAAGCCCAAGTGTATTATACGAATACGTAGTTGGATAACTCCCAATTATATTAGTATATATTAAATTATTATTATTATCCCAATTCAAATTCATTAATTCATCTTTGCCTATCAATACTTTGTTTAGTCTATAATAATTATCATAATTAAACATTAATTTTACAGAATCATTAAGAATAATATTATTGATCCGCATATTTTTATCATATATATAGTCTAAATGAAAAATACTATTAAATGTAGATGATATAAGACAATTGCGGTAATTATAATTAAAACTTATAGTATCGTTATTATCATATAATTTTAATATTCTACCATATTCATCTCTTATATAATATACATTCAACCCATTAAAATATTTAATATTAGCTAAATACTGATTTTCATTGTATTGAAAACTTTGAAGTTCAGAATTGTTGAATAATATCTTGGTTATCATAAAATAATCATTATAATAAATATTTGTGATTGAATTATTTAAATCAGTATATTCTATTAAATTACCATCAGCATTATATTTAAATGATTGGCTAAAAGAATTTTTATTTATAATACTCGATAAGTGTCCCATATCATCATAATTAAGACTACTTTTCTTGTTATAGCTATCGATTATATTATTTATTTTATTAATATTATTGTATTCTAAACTTACAAACCCACCTTCTGGCGAAACTATCTTATTGAGCAAAAACTTATTATCGTAGGTAAATAATAATTTATCATAATTTGGATTTATTACATTTACTAGGTGATAATTCATAAACTCATATTTAAAATCTACTTGATTCTTATTAATAATTAATTCATAATTATTATAATCAAAATTAGTAATCAGAGAATTATTTCTAATAATATTTTTAATTCTATTGTAATTATCATATATAATACTCGTAGAATAATTACCTGTTTGTAAATTATTAATTCTGCCATATTTATCATAAGTAAATACAGCTAATACCGTATCAGTATTAGTAATACTATTTAATAAGCTATTTTCATTATAATTATAATTAAGTTTATTATTTCCATTTAGAATAATATTTTGGATTAAATTATTATCATAAATGTATTTAGCAATTTCTACATTATTTCTATATATACTTTCGACTCTGTGATATCTATCATAATTTATAGTATATAGAAAATCCAAATACGAGACCTCCCTTTTTCTATTACTTTCATTAAATATAAATACTTTTCCAGATGGTAATTGTGTAGAATATCCATTATCATTGTATATAAATTTGTATGATTGATTATTATCTATATAAGATACTAATCGGTTGTGATTATCCCATAAATAATTTAATTGTCTATTATTGGGTATGATAATTTTTGAAATACGATCTAATTCATCGTACATCACCTCAATATTGATGCCATTTGGCAAAACAATGTTTTTTAATAAGGATTCACTATTATAAACTTTTTGAAATATATAATTATCATTAATAGAGTGTTCAATCAATCTTCCCATCCTATCATATTTATATTTATATTTATAATTATATCTATTAATTATCTGTTTTAAATTATTAGCATAATCATAGCTAATTTGATATTTGAAAATGGGCGTATTTACACTTATTATTGAGTCATTATAATAATCAAATTTCAAATTAAATAAATTATCATACTTATAACCAACTAATCGTCGAGAATTATCATAAATAAATTTTTCAAAATATTGATTCTTATGATTGATAGAATCAATTAGCAAATTTGAATTGTAAAATATTTCTTTATTGATATGATTATAGGTATTTTCAATATTAATACTATTTAAATTATAATTATATGATAGATAACAATGGAGAACTTACTCCAATAAGGAGTGCCCACTGTGTCTTGTTCGACGGTATCCATTTGTGTCGCAACACCAAAATCAGCTAATTTACAATATCCTT
>JBDHXE010000048.1:0-14530 GCA_039810525.1 Chlorobiota bacterium
ATATACAAGAGCTATCAAGATGAATCCTCATTCAGCTATGGCTTACTACAATAGAGGAGTAAATCTTAGAATTGAAGGCAGAATAAACCAAGGATTTGTTGATATAAACAAAGCATTAGAGATCTATCCAGATTATTTAGAAGCTCTAATCGATAGAGGTATTGCATATCAACAGAGAGGACAACTAAGAGAAGCTGCTCAAGATTTACAAAAAGCTCTAAGAATACAGCCTAATAATTATAAAGCTATTATTTCATTAGGAGTAGTAGCAGGAGCAGCAGGAGATTATAAATCTACTATCAAACTTATGGACAGAGCCTTGCAGATCAATCCAAATGATTATGCCGCTCTAAACAATAGAGGATACGCATATTTCCTCGCTAAAGATTATGACAATGCTATGCGTAATTTTAATGCTTCTCTGAGTATCAACCCTAATTTTCCAGATGCCCTACATAACAGAGGTAATCTCAACTACAATATAGGAAAAGCAGACTTGGCATGTAAAGATTGGTTGCAAGCTGCTAAATTTGGTAATAAACAAGCTGAAGAAAATTTAAAAAAATTCTGTCGATAGGATATTGGAATGAAAACAAATAATACTACTGAAAAATACTATGATAGCTATAAACCCATATTAATATTTATTGGAATTATTGTTATAATTTATGGTAAAAATTTAGGATTTGCATTCTCATTTCTCGACGATGATTTATTAATTGTTAATAATGCTAATTTCTTCTTAAATAATTCTTGGACTGATGTATTTGGGAGAGATGTTTTTTTGAATGGATTGAGCGCTTTTTACCGCCCCATACAAGCACTAATGTATTATTTTATTTACAATATAGACAAAGGCGCACCCTCTGGCTTTTTTCTTTTCAATATAGTTATTCATATTGGGACTATTATCTCGATATTTTATCTTCTGTTAGAATTAAGAATTGAAAGAAAATATGCTTTTTGGGTAACAATTTTCTATGCTATCAATCCGCTACTAGTTCATTCTGTCTCATGGATACCATCTTCTGGCGATTTGATAATGGGATTTACTATTACCATATCATTCCTATACTTTCTAAAAGCACAAAATTCAAATGAAAACAAATTTACTTATATACATTTATTATTTTTTGGAATAGCATTGTTTACAAAAGAATCTACAATACTATTCCCAATAATTCCATTGATATATTATTATATGACTGATAAAACAAATGTTTATAGAAAACAATTAAATTATAGTATTATTGGGTGGATTATATTAATAGCTATATACTTAATAGCTCGCAATTATTCTGTTGATATGGCAAGAGCAAGCCAAACATTTAGTTTGTCGTATATTTTTGAAAATATATTCGTAATACCAGAACTGATATTTAAATTCTTTGCACCTATGGGGCTATCACCATCTCCACGTATTACAAGTTACAAAGTGCTAATAGGTACTTTGATATTAGTATGTATTATAGGCATATTTTATTATAAGAAAGATACTAAAAATAAAATACTTATTCTTGGGTTGTTTTGGTCTATAGTACTCCTAATACCTACATTGGCATTCAAGCATCAATTATCTGACCAATCTTATCAATATTTAGAACAGCGTGCGTATATGCCTTTTATAGGTCTTATCCCTATTCTAGCTATATTACTACAGAAATTTAAACTACTCGAAAATAAAAATTATTTATATTTATTAACTGCATATATTACATTTTTGAGCCTATTTTCCTATGTTTATTCTTTTAATTATAAAAATCCAGACAAGTTTTATGGAAGAGCATTGAAGATTAATCCTAATGATCCAATGGCATATTATAATAGAGGAGTAGCAAGACAGCGTAACAATAGAATAGACGAAGCACTACAAGACTATAACAAAGCATTGGAAATAAGACCAGAATATCATACTGTACACAACAACAGAGCAATTGTATTTTCACTAAAAGGGCGTTTCGATCTAGCAATACCAGAATTTACTAAAGCTATTCAATACAACCCTAATTTTGCTGACTTCTATTCAAATAGAGGAAATGCTTATTCTTCAATCAAGGATTTTAAAAAAGCATTAGATGATTACAATTATGCTATATCATTAGAGCCCAACAAACCCTCTTTGTATTTTTATCGCGCTCATATTAAATTACAATTGGGGCTGAAAGACGAAGCTTGCGCAGATGCACAGCAATCTGCCGATATGGGCTTTACAAATGCTGTTGAAATATTAAATAAATATTGCCGTTAATACAAATTTGTATAAATTTACTATTTGATTGGAGATTAATATCAAAAAGCAAAAACCAAATAGAGAATATAATCTTTTGGAATTAATACCTAATCGTAATTATAAGCACAAATATCGTGAAGAGAATTTAATTGATGTTCTAGTGCCAAGATTTAACGATAAATTTTTCGGAAAATGGCTCCAGCCTAGATTAAAAAATCCATATATCAGAGCCAATTTAGATATTTTTGGTTCCAATATATGGGAGCTAATCAATGATGAATATTCCGTTGCTCAGATAATAGATATAATGGAAGAGAAATTTACCGGCGAAAAAGATCTTAAAGATAGAATTATTATATTTATTCAAAATTTATACAGAAACGGATTTATTAAATTTATTAATATCAAAAAGGAGATTTATAATGTCTAGAGCTCTTGCTAATATTGCACCTGAAAAAGTATGGTATTATTTTGAAGAAATGACTAAGTACCCTCGTCCCTCCAAAAAAGAGGAAAAGATAGCAGCCTACATTAAAGGGTGGGCTAAAGATAAAGGTTTTGAATTAATTGAAGATACTTTAGGTAACTTTGTGATTAAGAAACCAGCTACAAAAGGTATGGAAGATAGAAAAACAGTTTGTATTCAAGGCCATATAGATATGGTGTGCGAAAAAAATGCTGATGTAGAATTTGATTTTGACAATGATTCTATCCAACCATATATCGATGGAGATTGGGTCAAAGCTAGGGGTACAACTCTTGGTGCAGATAATGGCGTAGGAGTATCTATGGGTATGGCTCTATTAGATTCTACCGATATACCTCACCCAAATTTAGAACTATTATGTACATTAGACGAAGAAACTGGACTGACAGGAGCTATACAATTAGGTACGAATTTGCTAAAAGCCGATATTCTAATTAACTTAGATTCTGAAGAAGATGGTACTTTTACAATCGGTTGTGCTGGTGGTATCAATACATTAGGCAAATATCCATACCATTCAGATAATATACCTGCTAATTATACTCCATACAAAATTAGTATTACTGGATTGAGAGGTGGGCACTCTGGTATTAATATTATAGAAGGTAGAGGGAATGCTGCCAAATTTATGTCAAGATTACTTCTTAATTTATTAGATAAAATTAATTTTAGATTAAGTGATTTTAATAGTGGTAGTAAGCATAATGCTATTCCGCGTGAAGCTTTTGCTACAGTTTTGGTAGATAATAATCAAATCAAAGAATTCGAAAGTTTGATATCTTCATTCGATAATATGATTAAAGCTGAATATTTATCTGTTGAGCCCGGTATACAGATAAGTGCTAATACTACTGCTACACCTAATAGAGTACTAACTATTGATGCCCAAAAGAATATTATTAACTCATTTAATGCTATTCATCATGGAGTATATAGAATGAGCCCCGATGTCCCCGGCTTAGTACAAACTTCTTCTAATTTTGCAATTGTAGAAACTAATGACCAATATATTGAAGTATTGACTAGCCAACGTTCATCAATCGAGACCGAAAAAGTCGATATGATGGACAAAATTAGAATCGCAATGATTCTAGGCGGTGCAGAAGTCATAAGTAGTGATGGATACCCATCTTGGCAACCAAACATACATTCACCAATATTAGAAGAAGCCAAAAACATTTATAAAAAAATGTTTGATAAGGATGCTGAAATTATTGTAATTCATGCTGGCTTGGAATGTGGATTAATTGGTGAAAAGTATCCCGGAATGGATATGCTTTCATTCGGACCCACTCTCGAAGATGTACACTCACCACAAGAAAAAGTATCTATTTCATCAACCAAAAAAACTTGGGAATTTCTTGTCGAAGTAATCAAAAATACTCCTAAAAAGTAAAACATAAACAACCATATTAATACAAAATCCTTTGTAATTCTAAAATTACAAAGGATTATTTTTACTATTAACCTGCTATTATATCCTATTATAAAAAAAAAATACTCAATATTTAATTATATTTTTTATATTTGTAATCGACTTTACGATAGATTTTAGCAATTGCCATATTTATACATTCTTGAATTTTATAAGCAAATTTTTAGCGAAAAAATATTAGTAAATATTAAATCAAAGTTTTATAATCTTTCATAAATTCACTTTGATAGCTACAGAAATTATTATTATCTATTGTAACAATTTTTGAATATACTGAAATATATTTATAGGTTTATATATTATGACTGCTTTAAAATTAAAACGTGCTATGAATACACTATTAAGAGAGTATTTATATCTAAATAATGAAGAAAGTATTTTAATCATATCCGATAATAAAAAGCAAGAATTAAGTCTTATTGCATTCGATTTATCTAAAAAAATTACAAAGGATTCATATTATTTAGAGCTTGGTACTCAAGACGAAAATAATTTATTACCTAAAATTATTTTTGAAGCTTCCAAGGCAGTTGATACTATTTTAGTAATTGCTGATATTCCACTTTTTCAATCTAAAATGATAAGAGAAATTTCGAGTCTAGGTATTAGAGTAGCTATTATACCTCAAATTTCTGACGAAGGCCTTTGTAGGTGTATGCAAGCCAATACTGAAGAAATATTGGCAAATGCTGAACTATTTGAAAGTAAATTAGCTAATACCTCTAAAATTAGAGTAGAGACCAAAAACGGTACTAATATTACATTAGATATCAAAGGTAGAACTATTTATTCTGATCACGGAATATTGAAAAAAATTGGCGAAATTGGAATGATACCTAATAGTAAGGTTTCAGTATCACCTATTGATAAAGAACTCAACGGCACAATAGTATTTGATGATTTTATCGATACAATTGGTTTATTGAAGAATAATGTAAGTATACAAGTTGAAAAAGGTATAGTAAAGAATATCTCTGGTAGTGGCGATCCTTTCAAAATTATTTCAAAATTATTTGATCAATTTGGAGAAAATTCAATTAATTTAGTAGAATTTGGGCTAGGAATTAATCCTAAAGCAATTATTGCTAACGATCTATCCGAAAATGAATCTACTTTAGGTTCATGCTATTTTACTTTTAGGGATAATGCTACTTTTGGCAACAAAAGTGATTCCCAATTTAGAATGACTGGAGTCATTGAAAAACCAAATATTAAATTAGACGATATACCATTGATAACTAATGGAAGGCTTTTGATATAAAATCATATAATTCTGTAAATCCATCGACAAACTATATTAATATTAATCTTTTCAATATTATATGCAAAATTATTATCGCGAAAAGAATACTATAATTGGGATTTTGGAGCCTCATATATCATTATACTCAATATATACGAAAGCGGTTTGCAATACAACTAGTCAACAAGAGAAAAACTAGCCCAACAATATCAATCACCAAAAGCGACTTATATAGCTTGCAGCTAACCAATATCTATATATGTATTGGATACCAAACCTAAGTTGTAACAGAATACGATAATAGTAGTGTGGACTCTACGGGATTCGAACCAGCGACCTCCACGATGTCAACGTGGCGCTCTAACCAACTGAGCTAAGAGTCCTAATCTTTATTACAAAAATAATAAGATTTCTTTAATTAAAATTTATGTTGAAAAGATTTTTTATAATCATCAAAATAAAAATTAAACTTAATATTTTATACCTTAATTTTTAAAGTTAATTTTAATTTTATTTGGTGTAAATATGTCTGCAAATGTCAGGTTACAAAATATATCGAGTCCCAAACAATATAATGGCAATGATGAAGGACTCGATTTTAAACCAGTTTCCGAATATTTTAATGAATTTGTCTTTGGCCCAGAAGCAAAGAAAAAATACCTTCCCAACGATATAGTAGAAAAATTGAACAACTCCATTACCAATTATACACAATTAGAACCAGAAGTAATCGAGATAATTGCTATGGGGCTCAAAAATTGGGCAGTTGATAACGGAGTTACTCATTATACTCATTGGTTTCAGCCACTTACAGGCAAGACCTCAGAAAAACACGATACATTCTTCAAATTCGATAAAAATTGGCGAGCTATCGAAAGCCTTTCTGGTAGCGAATTAGTAGCACAAGAACCAGATGGCTCAAGTTTTCCTACTGGTGGCTTACGTAGTACCCACGAAGCCCGTAGCTACACTATGTGGGACCCAACTACTCCTATCTTTATAAGAAGAACCAAATTCGGAAGAACACTCTGCATACCAGCAGTATTACTTTCATATTCTGGTGAATCACTTGATATGAAAGCACCATTGCTCAAATCAATGAAATTAATAGATGAAGTAGCAACCAAGGTATGCAAATTGTTCGATGACAAAATTACCAAAGTATTACCTACATTAGGCTGGGAACAAGAATATTTTGTTGTAGATGAACAATTATATAATGCACGCCCAGATTTAGTATTATCTGGTAGAACCTTATTTGGTAATGCATCTGCACGAAATCAGCAATTAGCTGATCACTATTTTGGCACTATCCCAGAGAGAGTATACAATTTCATAATAGAATTTGAGCAAGAAGCACTTAGATTAGGTATCCCTATCAAGACCCGCCACAACGAAGTAGCACCCAATCAATTCGAATGCGCCCCTCACTTTGAATTTGCCAATATAGCCGCCGACCATAATATATTATTAATGGATAATATTGATAAAATAGCTAAAAAGCATGGCTTAAGAGTATTATTACACGAAAAACCATTCAAGGGAATTAATGGCTCGGGCAAACATAATAATTTCTCACTAGCTACTAATACGGGGATCAATTTATTAGAGCCGGGCAAAAACCCCGAAACTAATTTAATGTTTCTCACATTTTTTATAAATGTAATCAAATCTATAGCCGATAATGGTGATTTACTTAGTGCGTCTATTGCTAATGTAGGCAATGATCACCGCTTAGGTGCCCACGAAGCCCCTCCAGCCATAATATCAGTATTTGTTGGAGAAAATATGCAAATTATATTAGATAATTTTTTGAATGACAAAACATTAGAAGTAAGTGATGATATAATTAGTGAATTGAGCGATTACGCACTTGTACCTTTCAAAAAACAACATAATGCAGATAGAAATAGAACATCACCGTTTCCATTTACAAGCAATAAATTTGAATTTCGCGCCGCTGGTTCATCAGTTAATGTATCACAACCTATGGCAATATTAAATATTATTGTTGCAGATCAATTAAATAAATTCTACACTGAAATTAAAAAATTAATTGATGATAATGGATTTGATCATATTACAGCTATCAAGAAAGTGTTGAAAGAAGAATTGATACAAGCAAATAGAATAATCTTTAATGGAGATAATTATTCAGAAGAATGGTTAAAAGAAGCAGAAAAAAGAGGTTTACCTAATTTCAAAAATACACCATCTTCATTAGAAGTATTACTCGCTGAAAAAAATATAAAACTATTAGAGAGAAATAAAATATTTCAACGTCACGAGATAGAAGCTCGATACAATGTTGCCCTAGAAGAATATATAAATAAATTAGAAATCGAAGCATTATTAATTGATGAAATATCCCAGACAATGATTATTCCTTCGGTGGTAAGCTATCAGAATGAATTAATACAAAATGTTAAAGGACTAAAAGATTTAGGACTTGTAAATGAGTCGGAAACACATAAGAACCAATTGATTAAAATCTCTAACCATTTAGAAGGCATAATCTCTAATATAGAAAAAATGGAAAATGAAAAAAATGTTGCTAAGAATTTAGAACTAAAAGAAAAAGCGTTCTATTATAGCGAAAAAATTAAGCCATACTTTGACCAAATTAGATACCACGCAGATAAATTAGAGCTAATTGTGGACGACAAATATTGGCAATTACCAAAATATAGAGAACTATTATTCTTACACTAATTAAATTATTATCTAAATAATAAAGAAATTCATTAAATTTGCGTCTAATTTCATATATGGACGCAGAAAAGTTAGAAGTTAAAAGTAATAATAAAGGACTATTTTATAAAATTCGTAAAATAGCCCTTTTATTACTATTGTTCCTACTTGTATTCTCTATTTCTATTACAATTTTCATTAATTTCCATTTCTTTAGAACTTGGGCTTTATCCAAATTATTAATAATTGCTAATAACGAATTGATAGCTAAAGTCGAAGTAGATGATTTATACTTTAGCCCAGTCAAAGGGATAATACTTAAAGATATTAAATTAATTACAGCTGGCGATACTTTAGCAAATGTAGAAGAAATTAACCTAATGCTTAGCTTTTCAGATTTGATGAACAACAAAATCAATGTTTATAAATTAAAACTCATTAATTCTAAAGTAAGATTATTGTGCAATAGTCAAGGTATATGGAATTACGATCAAATAGCACCACCATCATCAGATACAAATAGTTCTGAAACTAAAATTAAAATCTATACACAATCACTAATACTTCAAAATGCTGATTTTTTGATGTACGATTCTACATCAACAAGAGATACAAGTGGAATAATTGATTTCTCTCATTTTCACTTTACTAAGATTAATTTGGATGCACAAGCTATTGCCGACTTAGCTAGTAATAATTATAAATTAGATATAAATAATATCAGCTTAGTTGAAAAAAATACTTACGCCAGTATTAAAAAATTAAAAGGTACTATAGGTATTGATACTGTTGGGCCATATTGTAAGAATTTAAATGGATTTTTAGATAATTCTGAATTTGAGATTAATGCTAAGTTAGGTAAATACAATGTGTTTGGGGAGAACACACCAGATATTGAAAATGCAGATATGCAACTTAAACTCAAAACTGAAAATTTCGATCCACAGATAGTTAATTATTTCTATATAATGCCTATTAAAATCGGAAAGATTCATAATGGATTTATAGATATAGATGGTAATTTAAATGATTTAGATGTTAGTAAACTCAATATTATCTCAAATAATCAAGAAATTTTTATATCTGGTAAATTAAAAGATATACCTCATTCGGATAAATTTACTTATAACCTGAATATGAGTTCATCTAATACCACTGAAAAATCATTAAGTGAAACACTACCAAAAATCGATTTAACCTCTCTACCAAGATTTGATAAAGTATTATTTAAACAACTACACCTAAAAGGTAATACAAAGTATGTAGAAGCTAATTTTGATTTGTTGTCAACGATGGGAAATGCCGAAGGAAAAGTAAATTTTACTTATGATAACCTGCAATATGAAACCAATATTAATTTTCAGAATTTAGATATTTCGAAGATTATAAATAATAAAGAATATGAAAGCAAGTTGAATGGTAGTATAAATGCAAAAGGAATTAATTTTGAATTTAACAAACTTCTCACTAATATAGAATTAAATTTAGCAAATTCGCAATTTAGAAATTTAAATATCAATCAATTTTATTCCAAAGTAAATATTAATAATCCCAAAATAATACAAATTGATACATTTAATTTAAGATTAAACAGGATCAACGAATGGGAAGAGACCAAATACGATGATTTGTATAATGATCACTTTGGAACAATATCACTTGATGGCAATATCAATTTCACAAATATAAAGAATCCTATCTATAATTTGCAAGCATACCTTACTGCATTAGATATAAATCAAATATTAGACGATGACAAACTACCAGATCACCTCACTGCCAAAATACAATTAAATGGACAAGGTATCAATATTGATTCGCTAAGAGGTGATTATAAAATTAGCGTTGATGAATTATTATTCAAAGATAGAGCAGTCTTTCCATTCGAAGCATACATCAAATTTGAAAGCAACGAAACTAATAAAAATATAATATTAGAATCCGATCTTATAAATGCACAATTAAAAGGTAAATTTGTACCTTCCCAATTAATATCGGGATTGTCGAAGCAAGGTGAGATTATAGGAGAATATATAGAAAGCAGGCTCGACAAAATTAAACCAGATTTTGTAACACGCAATATAGACTCTATATCGGTTCCCGAAATCATTATTAGAGATTTTCCATATATAGATGGTGAATTTAATGCAGATATAAAAGATTTGTCTATTATCAATACTTATTTAGATAGCTTAGATATTAATTCTGAAATGTATTTTAACCTCAAACTACATTCTAATCCCAAAAGTAGTTCTATTAAGATAGATTCTCTTAATATTCAATATTTAAAAATTGAAAATAGAGACTTTATTATTCAAACTAATAACTTAAAACTTAGTACAGATTTATTATTAGAAGTAAAAGATAGTGCCGCTAATTTTAATTATCTTCATTTAAATATACCTGAATGTAACCTTTTTAGATATAATAATACTACATTATACAAACCACAATTGAATATTGAGTTGAGTAACGAAATAATTAAATACTCAGGCAAATTTGGGTTAAATGAAAATTTGAAAACCGAAGCTATAGGGCAATTATTTATTAAAGATGGTGGCGTAGATATCAATGTAGATAAAGGTAATATTAGCTATCAAGATAGTATAAAATGGGAAATTGCTAACCCATTTACAGTAAATTCTTATGGCGATTTCTTCAAAATAAATAATTTTAATATATCTCGCCATAATTTTGAAAAAGTTTATATTAACGGAGTTATTAAAGATAATATAGCCGATAATTTGAAAATCAATATTAAAAACTTAGTTATTCAGGATATTATTAATATACTAGACAAAGAGCTTTACAAAGACTTAAATACATTAGCGCTTACTATCGATACTATTAATATTGATATCAATGGTAATTTGGATAGCCCTAATATTACCTTATTATTTGAGTCCGATTCTTTGTATTTCAATAAAGTATCTATTGGTACATTTAATGGTCGTATATCGCACAAAGATAATTATATTACAGGCAATATAATATCACATAATGCTAATTCTAAGGAAGTATTAAAATTAGATATTGTATCGCTACCCATTTACTTAGGATTGGATACTAATCGCTCCATCATTGACTCTAATAGAATATTTGATGTTAGGCTAAATGTAGATAAATTATCGGCAGGCTTGCTACAACCATTCGCTAGTGGAATAAATAACCTCAAAGGCGATATGGAAGCTAATATCTTAGTTGATGGCTATTTGCCCAATAAATTGAAATGGGGGGGTAACTTTAACATAAATAAAGGCGAATTTTGGGTAGATAACACTAATATAAAATATTTAGCAGATGCAAAGACCGAATTTCAAGATAGTAAACTGTTTATTAGAGAATTGACAATTAAAAATAGACCCGAAGATTTGCTATTTGGAAGAATAGGTTCAGCCGAAGTTACAGGATATGTTAATATTGATAATTTCAAGCCCGGATATATGGATCTTAAAATCAAAACAGACAGGCTATTAGCACTAAGTGAAGCTTCTAATATTACTATGCCAGAGTTATATGGTAATTTTATTATGACTACTGATGAAAACCCATTGCGATTCTATGGTACACTCAAAGAACCTAATTTGGATGGAGATATTAATGTAATGTATGCTGATATTAAAATGCCTCTTTTTGAAAAAAGAAAATCTATTAAAACTACATTTAATTATCAGCTAATAGACAACAAATATAAGATTAAAATTAACAATCAAAGAGATACTAATCAACCCAAAAACAAGATTTCAGAAAAGGAAGGAAAAGATTTATTAGATTTGTTAAATATGAATTTGAGAATTAAATTGTTAGGTCAATTTGGTGTTAAAATGGATATGGAATTAATTGGCGAAATGAATGCACTAATAGGTACACCCGACAAAACAGTTCCATTAATTTATAAAAAATCTAGAAATTCCAAAGAAGCCAGCCTATTTGGAGACGTTATTGTAAAAGAACAATCAATTATCAAATCTTTAAAACAATTCAATACCTATGGTAATGTTAGTTTCCCTACAGGAACTATCGAAAACCCAACACTAGATTTAGTAGCTACTCATACAGGTACATCTTATATTGATAATATTAAGAGCCAATATCTAATTAAAATGTATATTACAGGTACTAAATTAGATCCAAAAGTAAAATTTCAATATTTTATCGATGGAGTAGAAGGTACTGGTTCACAAGAACAAATCAACGAGGATGCACTTTATCTACTTGCACTTGGACGTATTAAGAGCTCAGTTTCGCAAAATCAAGGCAATAATAGCTTATTGAATGAAGGATTAGTATCAGGATTTTCTAACTTTGCCAATAAAGCATTAAGCGAATTACTTGCAAGCACAGGTGTTATTCAAAGTGCAGCATTAGATTTTAGAGGTGGATCTCTCGATCTAAATCAAGCTACTGTCAAATTCTCAGGACAATTATATGGCGGTATTAGTTGGACTTTTGGAGGTAGTATATCAGATATATCAGGAAATAATGAAATTACATTAGATATTCCTGCATCTGAATTTTTAGAAAACCCATTTTGGTCTAATTTTATTTTCCAATTGACCAAAGCGTCTTCTACTACCACTATTGTTTCACAAGATGCTAAAAACTGGGAAGTTAAAGTAAAATTTGGGAATAGTTGGTAATTAACTAATATAAAGTTTTAATAATAAAAAAAATATATATATAAATTTAATTATTTTGATTATATTAATTTGAGAAACCATAGTTTTGAAAATAAGTATTTTGAAAACAGACATTATAAGAATTAAATTGATAATTAAATAATGAAAATATTTTTGATAATAATAATAATATTAAGTAGTTTTTCTATTTCAGTAGCGCAAACAGAGATACTATCTAATAGCAAAAAAGCAGATTCTACCTTATATAATCATATATCCAAACTATATATGGATGCTTATGATAAATATTTTCACAATTTGCCCGGAGTTGAGCTATATGGAGATACTATCAAAAAACTTTCATTACAAAATAATTTTGACAAAGGTTTAGCTTATGCACATGAAGTTTATGGAATAAGTTTTATGAACAAAACTGAATATATCAGTGCTAGAGATGAATTCCGTATTGCAAAAGATATTTATTCTAAATATAAAGATACATTAAACTTAGCTAATATCCATACACACCTTGGTATATTGTATAAAATAATTAATAGATACGACAAGAGTATTGAAAATTACTTCAAAGCTATCAAATTATACGATAATATTAAAGACCTTACTAATTTAGGGCGTTCATATTTTAATTTATCTAATGTTTATATACATATTAATAATTATGATAAAGCTGAAGAAATATTAAAGAAATCTCAAGATATTCTAAAAAAAGCTGATAGTGAATTTGGGGTAGCTCTTACTAAAATAAACTTAGCAACTGTCTATTACCACAAAAAGCAATATAGTACAGCTTGGCAGCTAATAGATGAAGCTGATAAAATATTACAAAAATACGACTATCCACCATCTAAGGTAGGCGTATATCAAATAAGAGGGGATATTTTAAATGATAAAAATAACTTTAAAGAAGCAGAAAAAAACTATATATTAGGGATCAATTTAGCTACTAAATTAAACTTGCAAGATAACCTGATAGCATTAATCAATTCATATTCTAAAGCTCTGTATAAACAAAACAAATTAGATTCTGCATTATCATTCCTACATCAAACAAATAAAATAATAAGAGAATCAAAAAATTATGACGAAGTTGAAGAAATTTATCAAAATTATGCAAATATCTATCTAAAACTAAATAAATTACACTCAGCTTTCAAATATTCTAATCTATCATCAGCTATTAAAGACAGTATTTACAATTTTGAAATGTTGAACAGAATTAATGATATTGACGTTATATTTAGCATTTACGAAAAAGATAAATATATTGCTTCTTTAAAGCAGGAACAAAAAATCCAAGATTTGGAATTACAAAAAAACGAACTCAATATCAAACTATTAGTAATTGCTTCTATTGCTATTTTTTTATTGTTGTTATTTATTTCTATATTTTTATATTATCGTAATAAAAAGATAAGAGAAAAAGTAAAACTAAAAGAACAAATAACTTCTACCGAAGAGAAATTAAACCTGATATTAGCAGGCACAGACCAAGGTATTTTTGGGCTCGATTTAGAAGGCAATTGTACATTTATAAACAGATCTGCTAGCCAATTAATAGGATACAGCGAGCAAGAATGTATAGGTAAGAAAATTCACAACTTAATTCATCACTCCAAAATAGATGGTACTGTTTATCCAATAGAACAATGCCCTATTTGCAATATTAGTGACAAAAATTTTAGAATACAAAGTGAAACATTATTCAAAAAAGATAATTCAAAATTTATAGCTGAGATCTCATTCAACCCATTATTTGAAAAAAATTCGTTAGCTGGCGGTGTGATTACATTTTCCGATATTTCTG
>JBDHXE010000049.1:0-14450 GCA_039810525.1 Chlorobiota bacterium
CTATAAGATGTTTAATAATTGTAACGATATCTTCGGTAGTTAAAGTAGTTTCTTCTATTGGAATATTAAGGTTCAATCTTTCATTAATTCTAAAGCGTCCTACCACACCGAGATCATATCTTTTAGGATTAAAAAATAGTTTTTCAAGTAAACTTTCTGCAGCTTCTGCGTCAGGAGGTTCGCTTGAACGCAATTGTCTATATATATATTCTAAGGCATCTTCCCTATTTCTAGATACATCTTTGGCTATAGTTTTTGCAATAACAGGCTCTTCAGTAGGATCGTATGGTTTGAATAGTCGTATTGGTAATATTTCAGTTTCTTTGATACGTGCGTATAGTTCTTCAGTCAAAATCATATCTCTATTTGCAATAATTTCGCCTGTAACTAAATCAATAATATCAGAGGCAATTCTTCTTCCTACAAAATCATCAGTTAATTCACCTTGCTCGAAATCCTCTGCAAGGCTAAATAATTGCAATATATCTTCATCGGAAGAGAAACCAATAGCTCTAAGCAATGTAGTAACTGGAAATTTCTTTTTTCTATCTATATATGCAAACATTACGTCGTGAATATCTGTAGTAAATTCTATCCATGAGCCACGGAAAGGTATTATTCTAGCAGAGTATATTCTTGTTCCATTTGGATGAAGAGCATCATCAAAAAATACACCCGGTGAGCGATGGATCTGGCTCACTATTACACGCTCTGCACCATTAATTATAAATGTACCACGAGGGGTCATAGCAGGTATATTACCGAGATAAACTTCTTGTTCGGTAGTTTCGATATAATCTTCTGATTCTTTATTTTGATCTTTACTTGATAATCTTAACTTAGCTTTTAGAGGTTTAGCATAAGTAAGCTCTCTTTCACGACATTCTTCTTCAGAATATTTTGGTTTTTCAATAGTATAATCCACAAATTCTAATTGATACAGTGCAGATGCATCTTCGATAGGAAAATTGATAGCAAAAGCGGCTTGCAGCCCAACATTCAATCGTCTCGATGGTGCAATATCTTCTTGTAAAAATTCTTTGTAAGAGTCAATTTGAATACTTAATAAATCTGGATAATTTGGATAAACTTTAGCTCGGGAGAAATTAATTCTTCGGCGTAGTCTAACTATACCATCTTCACTTTCAAGAAGTTTCATTTCGCCTACATTGTGTAATTTGTAATTATCGAGTAGGGAACTAACATTAGTATTTAATTCATTATTAAATTCTTCCACGGTTAACCTCCAAAGCGTTAGTTAAAATTAAAAGGGTTTTATGGAATACCTCGGTATTTATTCGAGATATTTCATAAAACCCATAAAATCAACGAATTTTATCATTTTTTTTAAATTATTATTGATAAGAATGTTATAGACTAATTAATAAATAAATATTTTATATATGACAAATATTGGGGAAAAGAAGAATAACTTTTCCCCAATATTTATTTAATGAGCACATAATTACTTAAGAGTAACTTTAGCTCCAGCTTCTTCAAGTTTTTTCTTGATATCGTTAGCTTCATCTTTACCGCATGCTTCTTTTACAATTTTAGGAGCGCCTTCTACTAAATCTTTAGCTTCTTTCAAACCAATACCAGTGATTTCACGAACTACTTTAATTACGTTTAATTTTTTATCACCAGCTTCTGTAATTTCTACATCAAATTCGGTTTTTTCTTCAGCAGCAGGAGCAGCATCGCCACCAACAGCAGGCATAGCACCGCCCATCATCATTGGGGCAGCAGCTGTAACACCAAATTTATCTTCTAAAGCTTTTTTTAATTCTGAAGCTTCGATTAATGATAGAGATGAAATCTCTTCGACTAATTTTTCTACTTTATCTGACATTTTAATATCTCACATATAATTTAATAATTTACAAAATATTATGCCGCGTTATTCTTTTTAGCGACTTCTTCGATAACTGATGCAAGATCTCTCATTACAGCATTGATTGCACCAACAATACCTGACGCAGGAGCATTGATACTACCAATAATACTTGCAATCATATCTAATTTAGATGGTAATTTAGCAAGAGTCTGCAATTCTGCTCCATCAAAGAACTGTCCATCTAATACAGCAGCTTTGAGTCGTGGCTTATTGCTTTTCTCTGAAACTTGTTTGATAACTTTTGCCGCAACAGTCGGGTCATCGTAGCATAATACCAATCCTGATTGACCAAACATATTAGCATCAGGAATATTATTGATACCAACTTCAGCAAAAGCACGTTTCAAAAGTGTGTTTTTGGCAACTTTGTAAGTTAATTCTTTTTCGCGTACAGCAGCTCTAAAAGTGTTAGTTTCTGCAACTGTCATCGTAGTAAAATCAACTACATAGATACCAGTAGCACCTTTCAGAAGTTCTACAAGTTCAGCTACTAACTGTACCTTTGTTTGTTTTGTTATCATTGTTAAACCAATTTAAATTTAATAATTATTGGAATATCATTATCAGTGATAATGAGAAGCCTATTCCAAAAAAATCACGTAATAGCCATTTTGTTTTAATCACGATGGAACGATGTTTCCTTTACAAGTACACCTGGACCCATCGTAGAGCTAAACGACACATTTTTAATATATTTACCTTTTGAGGTTTGTGGTTTAGCTTTTTGTATACTAGCAAAGAAAGTATTAGCATTATCTAATAATTTATCTGCTGAGAAAGAGCACTTACCGATAGCGGCGTGAATATTACCTGTTTTATCTACACGGAATTCTATTTTACCTGCTTTTAATTCTTTAACAGTTTTAGCCACATCAAAAGTTACTGTTCCAACTTTAGGGTTAGGCATCAAACCTCTTGGACCTAATATACGACCTAATTTACCGACTTCGCCCATTACATCGGGAGTTGCAACTACAACATCAATATCAGCCCAACCAGATTTAATTTTTTCTACATATTCATCTAAGCCTGCATAGTCTGCACCAGCATCTAAAGCTTCTTTATCTTTTGGAGTTTTGGCAAGCACAAGTACTTTTACATCTTTACCAGTACCATGAGGCAAAGCAACAGTACCTCTTACCATTTGATCAGCTTTACGAGGATCAACGCCAAGATTTAGAGCAATTTCGAAAGATTCATCAAATTTTGCGTTAGCGTTCTTCTTTACAATATTTACTGCGTCGATAGCTTCGTAGAAAGAGTCTCTATCGAACGATTTAAGAAGAGCGGAATATCTTTTACCAATTTTTTTCATTTCAATATCTGGTTTAATAAATAAAACTAATCTTCAACAACAAGACCCATACTTCTTGCTGTTCCAGCTATCATACTAACAGCGTGGTCCATATCGAAAGAATTTAAGTCTTCTTTTTTGATATTAACAATATCTTCTAATTGTTTGCGATTTACTTTTCCTACTTTTACTTTATTGGGCTCAGCCGAACCACTTTTCAATCCAACTGCTTGTTTGAGCAATACAGCGGCAGGTGGAGATTTCACGATAAATGTAAATGATTTATCGGAGAAGAAAGTAACTAAAACAGGAAAAATTGTTCCAACATTGTTTGCAGTTTTGGCATTAAACTGCTTAACAAACTCCATACCATTTAGCCCTCTTTGACCGAACGCAGGACCTACGGGCGGTGCCATTGTTGCTTCGCCTGCTTTTAATTGGAGTTTGAACGCACCTAAAACTTTTTTAGCCATTGTTTTTCAGTATTAATTTATTAATTTAAATTTCTAATTCAACTTGACTGAAATCTAATTCTACTGGGGTTTTTCTACCGAGAATACCGACTTCAACTTTAAGTTTTTGTTTTTCATAATTTACTTCTTTTACTGTGCCATTAAATGTATTAAATGGGCCTTCGATTACTCTTACTGGATCACCTACAGCAAATGAAGTTTCAACCGTAGTTATATCTTTTCTTTCTTCTACTCTGCCGATAATACGTTCTATCTCGTTCTGCTGTAAAGGGGTAGGCTCATTTCTACGCCCTACAAAACTAACAATAGAAGGTATCTGAGAGATTACGTCTTTAACTTTTTTGTCAAGAATTGCTTTGATTAATATATAACCCGGAAGGAAATTTTTGACTTTAGTTCTTCTTTTGCCGTTTCTTACTTCAAAGACTGTTTCGTTAGGTATCACAACTTCTTCAACAGATGCTTCTAAATTTAGACGCTTCATTTCGTATTCGATAGCATTCTTAACTTTAGATTCATGACCTGTAAAAGTCCTTAATGCGTACCATTTGGACTTTTCAATTTCATTTGATTCTATGTTTAAGTCGTTGTTCATATTATATTAAAATACAGCTTTTATAACCATAGTCATAAGTTCGTCTATTAAAAAAGTAAAGGCAGTAATAATTGCAGTCATCACAATTACCACGACAGTTGATTCACGAAGTTGCTCTTTGCTAGGCCAAGAAACTTTTTTCATTTCTACAACAACTTCATTAATTAATTTTTTAATTTTAGCAACCATTTTACATCATTCTAATTAACGCTAAAAATAGAACTTACCTACGGGATAAGTTCCTTATTGCACGGATGGCAGGAATCGAACCCGCAGCCTACGGTTTTGGAGACCGCCACTCTACCAGTTGAGCTACATCCGTGTAACCGAGCTGATGACGGGACTTGAACCCGTGACCTCTTCCTTACCAAGGAAGTGCTCTACCTGCTGAGCTACATCAGCAGAATAGTATCACTATTAGTGCTGGTACACTCTAAATTACAGAAGAGCGGGAGACGAGACTCGAACCCGCGACCCTCAGCTTGGAAGGCTGATGCTCTACCGACTGAGCTACTCCCGCAATGAATTAATTCGTGGGCAGAGAAGGATTTGAACCTCCGTAGGGTGGTACCCAGCAGATTTACAGTCTGCCCCGTTTGACCGCTTCGGTATCTGCCCCTCACGATTGAACTCACAAAAGTATGCTTTTTTTGGGAATTAACCAAATTATTTTTTCGATTTTTAAAAAATATATTGATTTTTTATTTTATTATACCTAGTTCAATTTTAGCAAAAGATACTGCCATTTTTAGTATTGGTGCGTCTATTTCGCATGTTATCTTTGTTTGAATTTCTCTTAATCCCATTTCAGGATTTTTTTTGACGAATGTATAAACTTTTTTGTAAATATCATCATCTAGAAACATTTCTCTATTCAATGGATATGGTGCTTCTACGAGTTCTACAATATAATTGGAGGCCATTGCTAAATTGTTTGCGAATAGTCTTTTGGTTACATCTTGGAATGTAAGCCCTTTTTCTATTAGTTTGAGTGCATCATTTGCCACTTTTGATACTTTTGGTTCTTTTGGATTAAGTTTTATCTTTTCAATTTCTATCAAGAATATTTTAGCGAATTTCTGTACAAATAGTTGACTAATACCCGATACTTTTTTCAATTCTGCTTCGGTCTCTGGTAATGCTTCTGCAATTTTGCGTAAGGCTACGTCACTAATAATTCCACGTGGGACAACGCCTGCATTTTCTGCAATTACACTTCTTAGTGCTACAAGTTTATTAAATATTAGATTGCTGTCAACTTTTTCCATTATTATCTCTTTTTATAGATTAATTATATTTTAATTTTGATTTCCCTAATGGGGTAATAGCAATTTTTTTGCTATTACTTTTGTGTATTAATTGTTTTATTATCAGTTTTGATATTATTTCTTCTGTTTCTTGTTTGTTGTAATCATTTGCAGCTCCATAGTATAGTTTTATTTCGTCAGTATTACTCAACTCAAATGCTGTTTTGCTTCCAGTCAATATTGCGGTTATTTCTTTTTCAGTATATAGATTTTTTAATTCATCTACTAATTTGAGTATAATATTTTCTAAATATTCTGTTCTTTGTTTTAGTTTAATTGTTTTGATATCTTGTGTGTTGCAAGAAGAACATTTCTCGCAGTTTGAGTTGTCATTAAATTCACCAAAATAATTTAGGATATAGTTTCGTTTGCATTTAGTAGTTTCGGCATATTCTACTACTTGTGTTAATTTTTGATATGCGTATTTTTCTCTTCTGTCTAAATCTTCAAAGTTTATTGTTATTTCTTTTGTATTATTATGGATATAATTTGTATTGTTAGCTTCATTATAGTTTGTAATTTCGAATATTCCAGAGAAGTTGTATGTTCTTAGTGCTACATAAATATCTTCTTTTTTGAAATTATTGTTGTATAATAATTGTTTTACATCTATATCTACTGTTCTATGAAAAGCTTCTCTTGGAGTAATTCTCAGTAATTCTTCTAATATTTTTTGTTTATCAAGTGATAGGTTATTGAAATATTCGTTTATTCTTTCGGGTGTAGCTAATATTCTAATTCCAGCATTTCTACTAAAATTTTCTTTTTGGATTACTTCATCACGTTCTAATAGTCTAAATATATTATCTATTGTGTTATGTGAAACTCCTATTTCATTAGCAATTGTAATAGTATTGGGCACTACTGCATTTGTAGTATTTTTGATAATATAATTGTAAATTTTCAGTATTAGGTTTTTTCCCGGATACGAGTTTTTGATAAAGAAGTTTTGTAAATTAAGATCACTATGATGATATATTAGCAGTGCGGTTGATTCTTTGCCGTCTCTACCAGCTCTACCTGCTTCTTGGTAATATTGCTCTAAGGTAGATGTAATATCTAAATGAATTACGTTTCTTACATCTGATTTATCTATTCCCATACCAAAGGCATTGGTGGCAACTATTACTTTGGTTTTGTCTTTGATGAATCTATTCTGGACTGAATCTCTTATTTGTTGTTTAAGTCCAGCATGGTATGCTTCTGCATTTATTTTGTATTTGCGTAGTTCTTCTGTGAAATAATCTACTCGTTTCCTTGAACCTGCATAAATAATGGTAGAGCCGCTTTTGGTATCGTTTAATAGTTCGATAGTTGGAATTATTTTATCGATACTTGTGGTGGTTCTGAAGTTTAGATTTTTTCTATCAAATCCTTTAATATATTTGTTAACATTCTTTAGTTTTAATATATTAATTATATCATTTTGTACTTCAGGAGTAGCAGTTGCAGTAAGTGCAATAATAGGCACTCTTTCAATATTATCAAAAATTTTATTTATTGATATATATGAAGGGCGGAAATCATGCCCCCATTCAGATATACAGTGAGCTTCATCTATGGCCACAAATGATATTCGGACTTTGCTAAGTAGTTTAATAAATGATTTACTTTCTAATCTTTCAGGAGCTACATAGATTAATTTATATTCTCCATTTATGGCATTTTGCATTCTCGATGTTAATTCTGTATAGTCGATAGTACTATTGATTAGTGTAGCAGGAATACCCTTTTGGGTAAGTGTATCTACTTGATCTTTCATTAGAGCGATGAGTGGCGAAACAACTATAGTAGTACCGGGTAATACAATTGCTGGTATCTGGTAACATAGAGACTTACCTCCACCAGTAGCCATCACAACTAAGGTATCATTACAATTGATGATAGAAGTAATTATTTCTTGTTGTCCGTCTCTGAAATTGTCATATCCAAAATATTCTTTTAGATAATTAATTAAGTTGCTCATAGGTAGAAAGTATAATTTACGAAAATTAAAACCCCAAAGTTCAAAAATAATCAATTTTGAGCAATTTTTATTAATTATTTTATTTAATTGAGCAAATTTATTATTATTTTTAAGTTTCTGTAATTGCTTCCGATATTTATAGTATGATTAAAAGAAAAATTCAGAACGACGATAATCACAATACTGGAGCCGAAAGGTATTTGATAACTTATGCTGACCTAATTACTTTATTGTTAGGTTTGTTTGTAGTTTTATATTCATCTGCACAAGTAGATCAATCTAAGTTTGATGAATATTCTAAAGCTCTTTCGGAGTATTTTACAGCTAAAAACAATAAGGTATTGCAAGGCGGCGATGGTGTGCTTCAGGGTAATAAGAAAGCAGTCCCCGAGCCTATTTTGGCACCTCCTACACAGAAATCATTAGTGGATTTACAGAAAGACATTTCGAGTAAATTAAGTAGTCTATTGGATAATAAAAGTATAACTTTGGTATTAGAGGATTCCACTTTAAGAATTAGTCTTAGTGAGAAGTTATTATTTAAATCTGGAATAGCCAAAATTGAGCAGTCAGGTCTGGTAGCTCTCGATACTATTAGCAAAATAATTGATGGCTCTAATTATACTATTTTTGTAGATGGACATACTGATAGCGACCCTATTCATAATTCTCTATTCATATCTAATTGGCATCTTTCTTCTGCACGTGCTACTAATGTAGCTTATCAATTAATTCATTCGGGGATTGATGAATACAAAATAATTGTAAGAGCTTTTGGTTCGCAAAGACCAATAGCTGACAACACTACTGTGGAAGGGAAAAGGCTGAATAGAAGGGTCGATATATTATTGGTACCACCAGATAAATTAACTCCTACAAAAAAAGGTTATATAAATGCTAAATAAATTAATTATTTTCCACTTTTTTATATATATTTGAATAATTATAATTAATAAATTATTATGAATAATATTATTGAGAAAGATATAACTATAAATACTCCTTACTTCGGCGATTTAGCTGTAAGTAAAGATATGATTTTTCATTTCGAAGATGGTATGCTTGGATTTGAAGATTTGAAAAATTTTGTAATAGTTAGTGAAGAAGAATCTGCACCTTTTAAATGGCTTATTTCTATCGAAAAGCCTGAGATTGGTTTTCCTTTGCTTAGCCCTTGGCTAATAGATATCCAATATTCTCCGGGCAATCAATATGATGTGGAGAAACAGATATTTTTTGCAGTAATTACTTTAGAAAATGAGGAAGGTAAGATGGCTGCCAATTTGAAAGCTCCGATTATTTTGGATACTGATAATTTGAAAGGTTATCAAATTATTCTTCCTTTTGATAAGTATTCGACTAATTATGTAATAGAAGAGAAATAATAATAATTGAGTTACTATGTTAGTATTATCACGAAAAGTTGGAGAAGTAATAAATATCGGTTCATCTGTAACTGTAACTGTTTTAAGTGTAGATAGGGGTATTATTAGATTAGGTATAGATGCACCTAAATCCATACCTGTCCATAGGAAAGAGATTCATGATAAAATTGTAGAGATTAATAAGCAAGCCGCAAGAACTGAAATAAGTGCACTTAAAAAAGCTATTACTAAGTCTAAGATATTTAATAAAATCGAGAAGCAAGATAGTTTAACCAATAAATTAATTAACTTTTCTGAAGCTAAATCTGATAAATAAGGGTTCGATGGGATATGATAGAATATTCGGCTTTAATAATTGATGATGATATATGGATGCAAAGGATATTGTCAAAGACTATTGCAAGCTATGGTTTTAAAAATAATTATTTAGCTGGCAATGGTATTGATGGTATTGCTTTGGCAATCGAGCACAAGCCTAATATTATTTTCTTGGATATTATGCTACCTGAATTGAGCGGACATATTATTATTAGAATACTTAAGCGGATAGATATGATTAAGCACATACCTATTCTTATAGTTTCTGCTCTTTCTGATGTAGAGAATTTAGCTCTTACTGTGAAGTATGGAGCTTCGGGTTATATTACCAAACCTTTTACAAGGATTACTATTTATGATAAGCTATTAGATATTTTTGGTAAACAGAATTTGGATTTAATGTCGAAGGGCGAAAAAGTAGATGAATTATTAATTAATCCTATTGTAGAGGCACCTAAATCTCCTGCTGAAATTATTTATGATTCACATGAGATTAAAAGCGATAATATTCTGACAACTACTTCTGATTTCTATATACCTTCTGGCCATAGTAAAATTAATGAGGACACTCCTAATAAAACTGCAGAACAAGTCAATCTGCATTACCAAGCAGGTGAGAAGAAAAATTTAGAGGCAATTAGAAAAATGCTTCTAAAAAATAGAGGATAAAATGATAATTAATTTTTCGTTAGTCAATGAATTATTCAGAGCATTTCATATACAAAGATGGAACGATAGAATTAGACCTATGGATCTAATTGAAATGGATAAGCATTCTCATAAAATGATGATAGTATATGTATTGGCTAAGTATGAAGAGGAAAATCACAAGACTATTAATTGGCAGTTACTTATCAAAAATGGTATTTATGAATTAATTAGAAGAATAGTAATTTCGGATATCAAATCTCCAATATATGCAGAAATCAAGAAAAATAAAACTGTTTTCACAGAATTGAACAAATATGTCTTTCGTCAAATTGAACCAAAAATTGAAAATATAGAGATTAGGAACGAGTTTGACGATTTCCTATTCCAAGAGACTGATCAAAATGATCTGACTAATAGAATTTTGGAAGCTGCACATATTTATTCAAGTTTCTGGGAATTTCAAATCATCAAGCAGTCTAATCCTTTTAGTTATCAAAATATTAGGATAGAGACAGAGCTTTTGAATAAGATTAATTCTTATTCTGATTTAATTGGTATTCAGAAATTAATTCATAAGCATACTATATCGAATTTTATTGATCTATGCGGCCAATTACGTTTTCAGATGAGATGGGCTCAGGTACCTCGCGTGCCTAAAACTTCTGTATTGGGGCATATTTTATTGGTAGGTATAATAGCATATTTCTTTGCCAGAGAAAATAATGCTTGTGAAAAAAGATTATATAATGCTTTTTTTGGTGGTTTGTTCCACGATTTACCAGAAGCTGTAACTCGAGATATTATATCACCTGTCAAAAGATCTTCCGAAGAATTCGATTTATTAATAAAAAGTTTAGAGCAAGAATTAGGCGAAAAGGAAATTTTTCCTATTGTAGAGCAGTCTTGGCTCAATGAGATTAAATATTTTTCGATAGATGAGTTTGATAATAAAATTGAGGTTGATGGTAAAATCATAAACAAAGATATATCGATAGATATGCTAAATAATAAGTATAATCAAAATAGATATAACCCTTATGATGGCGAAATTATCCGTGCAGCAGACCATTTGTCTGCATTTTTGGAGTCTTGGAATTCTTGTAGCTCAGGTATAAGAACAGAGGAATTATCTCAAGCAGCTCAAAACATCAAAGATATGTATAAAAATAAATCGTTAGGCAATGTAGCTATCAAAAACTTGTATTCAAATTTTAAAAATGCTTGGTAGCTATAATATTTCTATATTTTGCTATTAGTTGTGTCTCTTCCAAATCGTCTAGTAATATAATACATTGATATGAGTAAATATCTATTCAATATAAATTAATTAATTAATTAATTAATTAATTAATTAATTTTCTTAGGATGTATTAATATATCCACTTTTCTGGGTCTATCCCATATTCACTTTCGGTAAATGATAATAATTCTTCTAATTCTAAGAACCAATCCTCTTTGATTGAATTTTTTTGTGGATCTGTATAATATGATAGTATATACCCCGCAGAATTTTCGTCTTTTTGCCAAGATAAGAAATCGTATTCTTTTAATCTTGTTTTATCAAAAACTTGTGCAAATCTCTTCATTAATTAGGCTCTACTATTACTAATACGGAGTCTTTATCTACTGCGGCGCCTTCTATTATTTTAATTTCTTTAATAGTACCATCGATTGGAGATTTTAATAGATTTTCCATTTTCATAGCTTCTATAATTAGTAGCTTGTCATCTTTTGCCACTTGTTTGCCAATTTCTGCATACACTTTGATTACTAATCCGGGCATCGGTGCTTTAATTATTCCAATTTTTGAAGAGTTGGATTTGGAGCTTGTATTAAGAAATTGTAGGAGCAGCCTTTTTGTATTATCTATTATATCGATATTGTATACTAATCCATCAAGTATGATGATTAGATTGTTGTTATCATTAATAAATTCAGCTTGTACTACTTTGTTGTTGATTAATAATGTATATATATTATCACTATTTTTCATCAAAAGCTCAATTTGGTAGTTGTTTTCGCCTATACTGAATATTCCATTTTCTTTGTTGAACTTAACATTATATTCTTGATTATTAACTGAAATAACTGTATTTTCCATATTTTTCTATATTTGTTGCAATAAAATATTCAATTTAACAATTTTAAATGAAATAAAAATCACATAATTTTGTTAATTATAAATATTTATTTTTCCGTAATATTATCAAAATGTATTATCTATCTATGTATAAATGAGTAAGATTTCATTATATTGCACAATATTATTTTTATTCTTATCGAGTGCTATTCTTAGATCTAATCAATTTATGGTATTAACAGTAAATGAAGCAATTACTCCTGCTACAAGTTCATATATTAATGATGGCATTTATGAAGCTGAGCAATCTAATTTAAGTGCTGTAATTATTTTACTAAATACTCCCGGAGGATTATTAGACGCTACAAGAGATATTGTTAGTAGTATACTTAATTCTAAAGTGCCAATTTGTGTATATGTATCACCAAGTGGTAGTCGTGCTGGCTCTGCTGGTGTTTTCATTACCATTGCAGCTCATATTTCGGCTATGGCTCATAGCACAAATATAGGTGCAGCTCATCCAATAGGAATTGATGGTAGTAGTGATAGTACTATTTTAGGTAAGAAGATAGAAAATGACGCAGTTGCATTTATCAGGTCTATTGCTAATAGAAGAAGCAAGAATAGTGAGTGGGCTGAACGCGCTGTAAGATATTCTGAATCGATAACCGATGAAGAAGCTCTCAATCTAAAAGTAATTGACTTAGTTGCAAAAGATATTGATGAATTGATGGATCAATTGAATGGTAGAATAATAGAAATTAACAACGGAAATAAGGTTACAATTAATTCTATTAATTATAAATTAATATACCGTAATAAAAATATTAAAGAAGAGTTGCTCTCTATTCTTTCTAATCCCAATTTAATATATATACTAATATTGATAGGTATTTGGGGTATAATATATGAGTTTAAAAGCCCGGGTGCTATATTCCCGGGTGTAATTGGTGCGATTTCCTTGCTTATAGTAGGCTATTCTATGCAATTATTGCCAATAAATTATCTTGGTGTAGCACTTATATTTTTATCTTTACTCTTGTTTATTACTGAAATTTTTGTACACTCGTATGCTTTATTGACTATTGTCGGCATTTTTACATTTGTCTTTGGTTCACTAATACTTATTGACTCTCCTGAGGATTTTATGCAAATTTCTTTAGAATTAATTATTTTTTCTACTACAATTACAGGATTACTCTTTGGATTTATTATTTGGTTGGGAATAAAAGCTCAAAAGGATAAACATACAGTGATCGTATCTGAATTGATAGGTAAAGAAGGGTATGCTTTGCTGAATTTCAAAAATGGAACAATAGGCAAAGTACATATCAACGGTGAGATTTGGGACGCTATAGCTAATCAAGAGATTTACAAAAATGATAAAGTAAAGGTAGAAAAAATAAATGGATTTAATTTAGTTATCAAAAAAAATATTTAACTTTTTTGGTCTTTGTGTGTTTATTTATATATTATTATTTAGGATTATATTAAAATGATAAGAAAACTGTTTTTAATTATTGCAATATTTAGTGTTGTAAATTGTAACATTTTGGTTTCACAAGAAAATATTGATATTTATAAAGAGAAATTAAATGGTAAAGAATTAACATATTTAAAGAATAGAGCTTTTGTTACTTTTAGGCATATACTAAATAGTAATGATATCAGCAATATAGAAAAAGCATTACATATCAAGATATTAGCCCCCTTATTAGATAATACTCAGAGTATAAGATATTCTGTAAAGTCAAAATTGGAGCTAATGAGCCTAAAAAATCAAGAAATCTTATTAAACGAAGAGCCTCTTCTAAGGACCTACAACATTGAATTCAATTCTAATAATCCTAATAGATTTATAGAAAATCTTAAAAAAAAGAAATCTTTAATTAAGTATATTGAGAAATATGAATTACCACAGTTTTTGTACAAACCTAATGATCCCAGAATTGATTCTCAAATTTTTCTTAATCTAATAAATGCTTTTGACCTATGGGATAGTACCAAAGGGAATGAAGACATTATTATCGGAATTAGTGATAGTGGTGTAGAGCAGAATCATGAGGATCTCAAAGATAAAATTGCTATCAATTCCTTAGAAATACCCTACGATATGATAGACAATGATCATAATGGATATATAGATGATTATAATGGATATAATTTTGCTTATTTGAGTGATGGGGTTAATCCTTCTGAGACTCCAAATAATTGGGCTAATCATGGGCAACAAGTTGCTGGAATAGCTGGCGCTAGTACAAACAATGCTAAGGGTATAGCTGGTGTAGGTTTCAACTCTAAAATTTTTCCAATTAAGATAACTGTCCAAAGCAATTTAGTATATGCTTACCAATCTATTATTTATGCAGCTACAAGAGGGGTCAAAGTATTAAATTTGAGTTGGGGAAGTGTAAAAGCACCTTCTGATATTGATCAATTAATTATAAATTATGCTATTAGTCGCGATGTTGCAATAGTAGCTTC
>JBDHXE010000050.1:0-14209 GCA_039810525.1 Chlorobiota bacterium
TATTGATTCCAACAAGTAATGGGCAGAGCATTCCTTTGCAAGAAATTGCAACTATACAGTATAAAACTGGGCCTGCTTTCATTTATCGCGAAGGTGGTAGTAGATATATTGGTATTGGATTCAGTATTGAAGGTCGAGATTTAGGAAGTACAATAGAAGAAGCAAAAAAAGTAGTTACCAAAGAAGTTAAATTACCAAAAGATAATTATATGGAATGGGCGGGCGAATTTGAAAGTAAAGAGCGTGCTACCAATCAATTGATGACTGTAATACCTATATCTCTTCTATTGATATTAGTGCTACTATATAGCAATTTTGGTAACATTAAAGACACTTTAATTGCTTCTATTACTATACCTTTTGCATTTATTGGCGGATTTTTATCATTATGGATAACTGGGACAATTTTTGGTATTTCTGCTGGTATTGGGCTAATAATATTGTTTGGCGTTAATACTATAAATGGTATAATATTAATAGCTGTAATGAAAGATTACTTAAAGAAATTGAGCCTTGTAGAGTCAATATACAAAGGTGTCAAATCTCGTATACGCTCTATAGTAATGATAGCATTAATGGGTTCGATGGGTCTTTTGCCAGCAGCGCTATCGCATAGTATGGGCTCAGAAATCCAGAAACCATTGGCAATAATGATAGTTGGTGGTATGCTTATATGCTTAATATTATCATTTACTGTATTGCCAGTAGTATTCTATCTTGCATACAAAAATGAGTACGAATAGAATACAAAATTAATTGCTAATATATAAAATAATAAAGGGTGAAGATTATAATAATTCACCCTTTTTGATAGATAGTTATAATCCATATTTTCATTCATCTAAAATCAAGTAAATACTGTCGCTACTCCCTCTGATTATATTTCGGTAGGTATGATTAAAATTGGGATCACTACTTATTATTGCTGTTAAATCAATGGTTCTGAGTTTGTAATGACTGTGATATATGTAATCCTCTATATTTATATTGTTTGTTTTGAAAATAATTGTAGAAGAATATACAGACATAAATTGCGATATTATTGTACTTTTGGTAGATATGAGGATATTAAGAATTTTATTGGTGTATTCGATTAATTTAGTTTGGTCTAGATTGTATAGTTCAATCATTTTAGAGTTGTTCAGTTTGATTTTAATTATTTGATTGTTGGTAGCATTCTTTAAAATTGTAGTACCTCTATTATTTGCCTTAAATGTATTATTGATAATTACTGGTATGCTGTTTTCGATAGCAGGCTTTATTGAGTTGGGGTGTAATATTTTGGCACCAAAATATGTCAATTTCAAAACATCATCGTAGCTGATTTGAGTTATTATTTCTGCATTTTTGTCTATTTTGGGGTCAGTAGTCATTATTCCATCAACGTCTTTCCATATAATAATTGATTTTATATCATAATTATTATGTTGCAACAAATAACCTAAAATTGACGCAGTGTAGTCGCTACCCCCTCTACCTAAGGTAGTAGTAGTATTGTTAATATCAGATGCTATGAACCCTTGTAGAATATATATAGTATTAGGCTCTAATTCTATATTAGAGATAGCTGCTATACTTAATTCATAATCTATATTAGCATAAGAGTAATTAGAGTCAGTTTTTATAAATTGACGAGAATCATAAAGCTTACAGTTAATATCTTTATGCTTGAAATAATAGCTAACTATCAATGTAGATAGCAATTCGCCAAATGCAATTATGTTATCTTTTATCTTATTAGTAAGCTCGGAAATATAATTGATACCAATAATTAAATTGTTAAGATTATCGAAATATTGATCTATTTCTGATATCAGTGTATGCTGTTTAATTCCTAATTGGTCTATTATTTCTATATGAATTTTGTAAATCTTTTCTAAGCTGGCAAGTGAATCTTCTACGCTATAAACTGCTAATTCAGCTGTGCTTATTAGCATATCAGTAACTCCATAGATAGCAGACAATACTACTATTTTTGTCTCTGATCTACATTCTAATACTCTATTAACTACATTTTGTATAGCCTCAGAATTACCAACTGATGAGCCACCAAATTTATGGATAGTTATTTCCACTGTATTATACTTCCACGAAAACTGATAAATGCTCTGCTTCTTTTAGATGAACTAATAAGTTTTCTTCTACTAACATATTTACAGAGTATTTGCAATCCGATATAGAAAGTCCATTTTTGTAAGCAAAGTGCCATATATCTACATGCCCCATTGAGATAGATAGTGCCAACCATTGCGGTATAGTGAGAGGTTCTTTGTCTATATATCTTGTTTTGGCAGATTCTACTAAAATTTTGGATTCTTTATCTGCTAAGTGCTGTGGAACAAAATAATAGTTGTCGTTACTTTGCAGATCGCACATAGGGTAGCCTTTGTAATCGCAGTCTATGAATCTATGAAATAAACCAATACTTACAAAGTAAGGTGGATATAATTCATCATCCCAAATATCTTGCCATACTAATGGCTCATTCTCTTTGAGCCACTCGAAAAACTTGATTTCTCGCTCTGGTAATTTGAATATTGTATCATTGGAGTATTCGTTGATGAAGAGTTGAGCTTGCTCTTCATTAATAGATTTGAATATAGATTCGGGAATATCTATAATACCATTATTGGGTCTATTTTCTCTACACCAATAGATTAGTTCTGTAGTTTCCATTTTTATTTAATTAATTTTAAGCTCAAAATAATAAGGCCAGTTCTTGCCTGTTACAATAAATGTATGTGTAGTAGGATTGTATGCTATACCATTTAGCACTTCTGCTAATCTACTATTATCGAGTTCGTTGCGTAAGAATGATAAGTCTATTAGAGTTTTAACTTTTCCACTCTTTTCGTCTATCACAGCTATTTGGTCTTGCCCCCAGATGTTTGCAAAAATATCTCCATCTACATATTCAATCTCGTTAAGCATTTTTAGAGGTTTGTCTTGATAATATACGTCAATTGTTTTGGCAGTTGCAAATTTATCTTTATCCTTATATTGTAGTATATTAGAGCCATCGCTCATTATAAGGTATTTATTGTTGTGTGTAAGCCCCCAACCTTCCGTATCGTAAGTAAAAGTGCTTAGTTGCTCGAAAGATTCTATGTCAAAAGTCCATCCAATTTTATTTTGCCAAGTAAAGTAGTATAATTTATTGTCGAAAATAGTGATTCCTTCTCCAAAATATCTAAAAGGAATATCTTTTTTTTGTAATACTTTACCTGTTTGTAAATCTACCTTTCTGATAGAAGATTGCCCTAATTGCCCAGTAGATTCATACAAATATCCATTGTAGATTTCTAACCCTTGTGTAAATGCAAGAGAATCGTGGGCGAATTTTCGTATTACAGATACATTGTAAAGTTTTTCAGGAATTATTTCCATATCATCTTGTTTTTTATTAGATTGATTGTCTAATTTAGAATTTCCTTGGCACGAAAGTACCATCAAAGAAAACATTAGTATATATATTTTTTTAGCTATCATTGTTTCATTTTATTAATAATATTGGTAGTGGATTTGCCTTCAATGTAATTGATTACAGCTACTTTACCACCGTTTTGCGAAATAATATCATATCCTATTATATCTTCAGCAATATAATCTCCACCTTTTGTCAAAATATTAGGTATAATCTTTTTAATCAAATTGTATGGTGTATCTTCATCAAAAAATGTAACATAATCTACGGATTTAAGCTCATCTATTACATTAGCTCTATCATATTGATTGTTTATAGGTCTGCTATCTCCTTTGAGCTTGCGTACAGATTGGTCTGTATTGAGAGCTACTATTAGTATATCACCTAATTTTTTGCTTTCTCTCAGATAAGAAGTATGTCCAGTATGAATAATATCAAAGCACCCATTGGTAAAGACTATGCTTTTGTGCTGTGCTTTGAGTTCTGTTACAATATTATATAGCAATTCTTGACCAACTATCATAGTTTATTCAGGTAAATTAAATAATAATTCGTTAATTTCTATAGATACTATACCGGGTTTTTCTACTACTAAACCAGATGCATAATTAGCTAGTAAAGATGCTTCTTTGAGGTCTGCATTGCCAGCAATTGAAGTTGCTATAGTGGCAATAGCTGTATCACCAGCACCAGATACATCGGATACTTTGCGAGCATAAGTAGGCACAGATAATGTAGTACCATCGCTTTCGAAAAGCATCATACCTTCGCTACCTAAGGTAATTAATATATTCTGGCAGTTAAGTCTATCAAGTAGGCTCTTGCCCGCTTCTATTATATTATCTTTCGTAGCCATTGGGTTATTTAGAGCAATCTGAGCTTCTTTTCTGTTAGGTTTGAATAATGTAACGCCTTTGTAGGCAAAGAAATTATCTTTTTTGGGATCTACAAATACTGGGATACTATTCTTATTAGCATAATTGATAATACTATGTATTAGGCTCTCGGATAAAACGCCTTTATTATAATCTTCTAAAATAATGCCTTTCAAATCTTTATTGTTTTGTATAGAATTGAGAATAAAGTTTTCTCCATAAACATCTATTCCATTTCTTTCTTCTCTATCTATTCGAGCTATATGCTGATTGTTGCCAATTATACGAGTTTTGACAGTGGTAGGGCGATTGCTATCCGAATACAAGCCTTGCGTGGAAATACCATAATCCTCAGCAATAGATTTGAACAAATGGCCAGAATTGTCGTCTCCAATTAGTCCATATAAAATAGGCTTTACCCCAAGTGAACTAAGGTTTTTAGCTACATTAGCTGCTCCTCCTAAATGAAAGGTTTCGTCTTCTACATCTATAACAGGTACTGGTGCTTCTGGAGAAACTCGCGATACTGTCCCCCAAAAGAATCTATCAAGCATTACATCGCCAACTACTGCTATATACTTGTTATAAGCATTATCTATAATTTCTTTTGCCCTACTTCTTTTAATATTTATCATTACAAATCCAATAATACATCGTTCAAAAATATAGAAAATTCACGAGAGCTTCTAGCGCTTTTTAAAGTAATATCAATAATTTCTTTTGAATAAAATATATTGTGTGGTAAAGTTTTATAATATACAAATGTTTTCTTTTTAAGAAATTCGTATGCTGGATTGTCAGTCGAATAACCTACTACTTTCTTAGATAGTTTGTCTTGATTGTCTATTTTGGGGAAGCTATCTTTAAATTCTTTGTTCTCTATAATACTTTCAAAATCATACCAATTATCAGATATTTTCTTTCTAATTAGTTTCAGGAGTTGTGGTGATGGATTGTGCATACCAGTAGCTACAAAGCATTCGTCTATACCATAATGAATATATACTCCAGATGCTATTTTTTTTATATCATTAACATTAATATTATGCGGGAAAAAAATGCCTAAATTAGTCTTGTATGGGTTTTTATTTTGGCTAAATCTAATATCTCTATTTATTCGAAATAAATTAAACTTGGGGTCGGCTATATAATCAAGTTTTGCAAGATGAAAAGCCTCCTTCATAGATTCGATGAAGATTTTAGAAGTGTTTTTGATATTTTTTTCATAAAACTCTCTATTTGTATCGAACCATACTTTGTTGTTGTTTACTAATAGGTCGGAGAAGAATTTATAAATATCTTTATTAAATCCGTTAAATTCTTGCACGTATTCCTCTGAATTACAAATATATGTATAGACGTAAATATAGTTGTTTTGTGGTTAAAATAATTCTATGTTGAATTTAGTTAATTATTTTTTCCATTTCAATCTTAAGCTATTAGTTACTACACTTACACTACTCAGAGCCATAGCTGCGCCAGCTATCATAGGGTTGAGCAAAAATCCATTAATGGGATATAAAATACCAGCGGCAATAGGTATTCCTATTAGATTATATATAAATGCCCAGAATAGATTTTGTTTGATAGTAGCAACAGTCTGTTTGGATAGTTGTATAGCTAATGGTATTTTGGTAAGGTCTGATGATATTATAGTCATTTTAGCAACATCCATAGCTATATCGCTACCTTTGCCCATTGCTATACTTACATCGGCAGTAGCAAGTGCAGTGCTATCATTGATACCATCGCCTACCATAGCTACGATTTTGCCTTTATTTTGTAATTCTTTTACGAAATCGGCTTTTTGCTGAGGTAATACTTCGGCTTTGTAATTATTGATACCAACTTGTTGGGCTATTGATTTTGCAGTATTGTAATTGTCGCCAGTAAGCATATATATATCAATCCCCATAGATTTGATCTGATTAATTGCTTGGATGGATGTATCTTTTATTTTGTCGGTAATGGCTATTAGCGCTATTATTTTATTATTTTGAGCAAACCATATTACTGTTTTGGATTGTTGAGTCCACTCTTCATATATAATCATTAGTTTATTATCAATTTCTATATTGTGGTCATTCATTATAGCAATATTGCCAATATAGAATTTATCATTATCATATATAGCTTGTACTCCCTTGCCTGTTATACTATTAAATGCTTTAATATCGAGAGAGCTACTGCTGTGGTAATATTGGATTACAGCTTCGGCAAGTGGATGCTCTGAATGCCGCTGGATACTATATAATATATCTTTGTATTTTGGATTATCATCACACCAATAAGTGTCGCTTACTTGAGGCTTGCCTTCTGTAATAGTACCAGTTTTGTCTAATATAAGCGTATTAATATTTTTAGATAATTCTAAACCTTCTGCATCTTTGATAAGTATTCCATTGGCAGCGCTTTTGCCGATACCAACCATAATTGCTGTGGGAGTAGCCAACCCTAATGCACATGGACAAGCTATAATTAGAACTGTAATAGATGATAGCAACCCTTTTACTATTCCAGTTTCACCTCCAAAAATAAACCATAGTATAAATGTAATCAACGAAATCGCAATAACTGTTGGCACAAATATACTTGCTATCTTATCCACTAATTTCTGAACAGGTGCTTTGCTACCTTGTGCATCTTGCACAGCTTTGATTATCTGAGCTAGCATAGTTTGTTTGCCAACTTTAGCTGCTCGAAATCTAAAACTACCTTTTTGATTGATAGTACCAGCATATACCTTATCATTTTCTCTTTTCAGTATAGGTATAGGCTCTCCACTGAGCATACTCTCATCTACATAAGAAGAACCAGAAATTAGAGTACCATCTACTGCAATTCTTTCGCCCGGTTTTACTATTACTATATTGCCAATAGCTACATCATCAATAGAAATACGCTTCTCACCGCCGCTATCGAGAATGATAGTCAATTCTTTAGCTTGCAGTCCCATTAATTTTTTGATAGCAGTAGAAGTATTGCCTTTGGCTTTAGCTTCTAAATATCTACCTAATAGAATAAAAGTTATTATCACAGAAGCTGCTTCGAAATAGACATGACTATGCAGTCCTCTTTGGTGCCAAAAATCTTGATATAGAACATTAAATACGCTGAAAGTATATGCTATACCAGTGCTAAGTGCTACTAATGTATCCATATTAGCAGACTTGTGTATGGTTTGTTTCCATGCATTTATAAAAAAATCTCTTCCAAACCAAAACACTATTGGAGTAGAGTATATCCACATTATTTCATTGACATAATCCATATCCATTAATATCATTCCAAGTATTACTATTGGAATTGTAAGCACTACAGCCCATATAGTTTTATTCTTTAGCTCTGCTAATTTTCTCTCATTTATTGATTCGAGGGATTCGTGCAATTTACTTTCGTCTTCTATTAATAAGTCATATCCAACGGATTGTACTTCTTTTTGAATAGTATTAATGTCTATCATATTAGGCAAATATTCTATAGTTAGATTACCAGTGCCGTAATTGACAGAAGCACTTATTACTCCGGGAAGATATTTTACTACACTTTCGGCACTTACCGCACACGATGCACAAGACATACCCAGAACTGGAAGAGTAGCTTTGATAGAAGTTACTCCATAACCCAAATCTTTGATAGTATTGACAGCCTTTTCGATAAGCTCATTATCACTAATAGTAATGATAGCTCTACGATTGTTTAACTCTACTTTGTGTCTATTAAGATTAGGTATCGATGAGAGTCCTTTGTCTATTATCATAGAGCAATGCTCGCTTTCCATACCTTCTAAAGGTATATATACATCATACAAATGATTGCTAGTGCTCATATTATTTAATATCCTTTTTTGATAATACAAAACTAAGTATTAAATTAAATATAATAGTTACATAATTATAGAAAATATTTATATTATTTATATATTTGGTTTAATTATTAATTTGTTTAATAATTATTATATATTATGAGGCTAATTAAGATAAGTTCTATATATGATAATAATAATCTGGTTAGAATTGCTTGATATAAAATTGCAAATTATATAAGTTTATTTACGTCTAATTTAAGTTATTTACAATTAGAGAATTTGGAGTTAGGATGCATAATTTACGAGTTGTTACAGCCGCCGCACTATTCGATGGGCATGATGTATCTATTAATTTATACCGTAGATTGTTACAGAAAAGAGGAGCCGAAGTGATTCATCTTGGTCATAATCGCTCGGTAAGTGAAGTAGTAGAAGTAGCTTTGCAGGAAGATGCAGATGCTATTTTGGTAAGTTCATATCAGGGTGGGCATAATGAATATTTTAGATATATTGTCGATTTATTAAAAGAAAATAATGCATCAGACATATTGGTATTTGGTGGTGGAGGTGGTGTAATATTGCCATCAGAAATAGAGGCGTTAGAGCAATATGGGGTTACGCGTTTGTATCATGCTATCGATGGTCAGAAGATTGGTATAGATGGTATAGCTGACGATGTAATCAAGAGAATTAGAGAATATTATGATAGTAAAAGCAAAAAGAATACTATTTATAATGACACAATAGAAAGTAATAGTACCAGCTCTCATTATTCAATCGCCAAACAATTGACTTTTTTGGAAGATTGTGATAATGATGATATTTTAACCAAATTAAGAGAAAACTATAAAAAAAATAATAAAAATAAATCTTTCGTAATTGGTATTACTGGCACAGGCGGTAGTGGTAAAAGTTCGGTAACCGATGAGCTAATAGGTAAATTTATTAGCTTGACCAAAAATATTAATATTGGTGTATTAGCGGTAGATCCAAGTAAAAGCACAAGTGGTGGAGCTCTACTTGGCGATAGAATAAGATATAATCAAATATATAATAATAGAGTATATTTCAGAAGCTATGCTACAAGAAAAAGTAAATCTGAGCTTACTGTCGGGCTCAATGATGCTATTGATGTACTTAAATCTGCAGGTTTTGATATTATAATAGTCGAAACTAGTGGTATTGGTCAGGGCGATAGTGGTATAGTAGATCTGGTAGATAAATCTATCTATGTTATGACTTCGGAATTTGGCGCCCCATCTCAATTAGAAAAAATTGATATGTTAGATAGGGCAGATTATGTAGTTATCAATAAGTTTGAAAAACGTGGTAGCGAAGACGCTTATAGAGAAGTAAAAATTAATTACATACGCAACAAGGGATTGAAAGTAAACAAATCTATTCCTCTTGATGATTTAGAATTGACAGTGTATGCCGCAAGTGCTAATCAATTTAATAATGCAGGTATCAATAGATTATTTAAAGATATACTCAATGAGGTCAAATCTCACCACAATAATATTGATACGAAGGAAGATCTAATAGAGATACTACCTACTAAATTGAATAGGAATTTTGGATTGCTCAATAATGAAAGAATGAATTATTTATCAGATATAGTCGAAACTATTAAGGATTATAAATCGGAGACTATTAAGCAATCGGATATAGCAGACAGATGCTATTCTATCAAAAGAACAATAGAATCGGTAGAAGATAAGGAATTGAAAGAAATATTGCAGAAGGAATACGATAATTATTATGCTAAATTAAGTAATGAGACCCGAAATTTCTTAGAGAATTGGCAAACTATTAAATATAATTATCAACAAGATGAAATAAAATATAAAATTCAAAACAAAGAGCTAAAAATCAATCTATTTACTAAGAGCTTGTCTGGTTCTAATATACCAAAGGTAGCATTGCCAAGCTATACTAATTGGGGTGATCTTAGCAACTATTTCTATTTGGAGAATTTGCCCGGTGAGTTTCCTTATACTGCTGGGGTATTTCCATTCAAAAGAACAACTGAAGATCCAAAACGCCAATTTGCTGGAGAAGGTAGCCCAGAGAGAACTAATAAGCGTTTCCATTTCTTATGTGCTAACGAAAAAGCAAAACGATTGTCTGTAGCTTTTGATGGTATTACTCTTTATGCAGAAGACCCAGCTAAGCAGCCAGATATATATGGCAAAATTGGCGAGGCAGGTGTATCTATCTGTAATGTAGATGATATGGATAAATTATTAGCTGGATTTGATCAAATAGATCCACTTACATCAGTATCTATGACTATCAATGCTCCAGCTCCTATTATGGTAGCCTTTTATTTTACTACTGCATACCACAGAGAATTAAAAAAATTAGAGCAAGAAGGCAAGGTGTTGAGTCAAGAAGAAAAGCAAAATTTAAAAATTGAGACATTTAGAAAATTGCGTGGTACAGTGCAAGCAGATATGCTAAAAGAGGATCAAGCACAGAATACAATTATTTTCTCAATAGATTTTGCTATGAAAATGATTGGCGATCTCCAAGAATATTTATCTAAAAATAATATTAGAAATTACTATTCATTGAGTATTAGCGGCTATCATATAGCCGAAGCAGGCGCCAATCCTATTACCCAATTAGCTTTTACATTGGCAAATGGTTTTACCTATGTGGAATATTTTATTAACCGTGGCTTAGATGTAGATGATTTTGCACCTAATTTATCATTTTTCTTCTCTAATGGTATGGACCCCGAATATTCTGTAATAGGTAGAGTTGCTCGTAGGATATGGGCAGTAGCAATGAAGAATAAATATGGAGCTAACGACAAAAGTCAGAGATTGAAATACCATATACAAACTTCTGGACGCTCGCTCCATGCTCAGGAAATTGATTTCAATGATATAAGAACTACATTGCAAGGTCTGTTAGCATTCTATGACAATTGTAATTCTCTACATACTAATTCTTATGATGAGGCAGTTACTACTCCTACCGAGGAATCAGTAAGACGATCTATGGCTATTCAATTGATACTTACCAAAGAATTTGGAATGTTGAAAAATGAGAATCCTAATCAAGGATCTTTTATCATTGATGAATTGACCGAATTGGTAGAAGAAGCTGTATTGATGGAATTTACAAGATTATCCCGTAGAGGTGGTGTATTAGGTGCTATGGAGACTCAGTATCAACGTTCTAAAATTCAAGAAGAATCAATGTATTACGAGCATTTGAAGCAAACAGGCGAGTACCCAATAATAGGTGTTAATACATATATCAATGAGCATCCAGCAAACCTTTATGATAAAATGGCCATTACTCGTACTAGCGATGAAGAAAAGCAAAAACGTTTAGATGAAGTAAATTCATTCAAAGATAGGAATAAAGATAAAGTAGAAGATGCATTGCATAGATTGAGAAATGTAGCCCTGAGAGGGGATAATATATTCGAAGAATTACTCAACACAGTAGAATATGCTACTATGGGACAGATTACAAAAGTATTATACGAAGTAGGTGGCAAATACAGAAGAGGAATGTAATTAGGTTTTTGATATAAGACTGAGGATATAATAATCGAAGCTGTCTTACTAGTCGGCAACTATAAAAAAATTATATATCTTCCTAATTGCCCAATACCAACGAAGTAAAGGGCATCTGAGAATATATATAATTTAGATTCCCGACTTATGAGACAGTTTCTATCTTAATATTCATTATTCCATTTAGATAGTATATTATTGTAACATTACCTATCCAGAATAGTAATTGGTTATAATTAATCAATTATCTCCAGCAGAAGATTATTAGCCATAGGCTATATCGTATCTCAATATAGCAACCTGCATATAAGTTGTTATTTTAAAACAAGATACACCTATTCAATATACACATAAAATATCTGGCACATCACTTGTAAGTTTGATTATGGATTGAAATTGGATTGTGAAAATTGAATAAATTATATAAAATATTAATATTTATTATTATTATTATAGGCACATTTGTACCTGCTCTATCACAGAGTACAGGGAGTGGACTAAATATTCCACAAGTTAGTATCAATGTAAACCCACAAGGTGGGAATGATTTAGTCTTAACCTTGCAAATTTTGGCTGTGATGACTATTCTTACCTTAGCGCCATCAATATTAGTGATGATGACAAGTTTTACTAGAATTATTGTGGTTTTTCACTTCTTGCGGCAAGCATTAGGTACTACTACACAGCCGCCCAATATATTACTAACTTCATTAGCCTTATTCCTTACATTCTTTGTAATGCAGCCAGTATTAAACGAAGCGAACGAAAAAGGTATCCAACCCTATATTAAAGAGCAAATTAGCCAAGAGCAAGCAGTAACTAATATTATAGAACCTTTCAAACAATTTATGTTCAAAAGTACTCGCGAAGAAGATTTAGCACTATTTGTAAAAATAAGCGGCAAACCCAAACCTAATAGCATTGAAGATATCACAATTTGGGAGCTAATTCCAGCATATTCTATTAGCGAATTGAGAGTAGCTTTTCAGATAGGATTTATGATATTCATACCATTTTTGGTATTAGATATGATAATAGCTTCTACACTGATGTCCCTAGGTATGTTTTTGCTGCCACCTCAATTAATATCTTTACCTATTAAAGTGCTATTATTCATATTGGTAGATGGCTGGTATTTAGTAATAGATTCATTAATCAAAAGTATTTTAAATTAAAGGATAATTTTTATGTCCGAAGAATTAGTAGTTCAAATAGTTAGAGATGCATTTTATTATATTATGATAATAGTTGGCCCATTATTATTAGTCTCATTAGTGATAGGTTTAATTATTTCTATATTTCAAGCCGCTACCTCTATATCCGAACAAACACTAACGTTTGTACCCAAATTGATAGCTGTATTTATAGTAATTGTATTGATGCTGCCATATATGATAAATGCAATGAAGACATTTACAATAGAAATATTCAGAATGATTGCGGGAATGTAATGACCCCTGATGCAGGCACTATCGGTCTTCTTTATACCAAATTTGTAATTGGACTGCTTATTTTTGTCCGCATATCAGGTATGTTTATTACAGCTCCATTCTACAAAAGTATGGCTATATTACCACAAGTCAAGGTATTTCTGGCTATTGTAATAGCTACATCTATGACACAATTTTATTGGACACAACAGCCTACTTTCGATTTTCATCTATGGTCTTTAGTGCTTTTAGTATTCAAAGAATTTACAGTAGGAGCTATAATAGGATTCGCTGCAAATCTAGTATTTCTGGGGGCTCGAATGGCAGGCGGTTTAATTGATTTCGAAATGGGTTTTCAGGCAGCGTCAGTATTCGACCCAGCTAGCAATAACCCAACTTTGATAGGTGAGCTAAACGAACTAATTACACTAATGATATTTCTAATTATTAATGGGCATCATCAATTAATAGAAGTAATTTTTGCTAGTATCCGTGCCGTACCACTCACTACATTTGCCATTAGTGAGCCTACATATATATTATTAATCAAATTTACTACTACTATTTTCATTTTGGCCATCAAAATAGCTGCACCTGTATTGATAGCACTATTTAGCACTAATTTGGCATTGGCGTTATTGGCTAGAGTAGCTCCTCAGACTAATATATTCATTATAAGTTTTCAATTGAAAGTAGCCGTTGGGCTACTAATGCTATTTGTAAGTGTACCATTATTAGTTTATGTTATCAAATGGGCGTTAGGTAGTATGCAAGAGCAAACTATGCAATTATTAATGACATTATATCCACCGCGAGTATAAGCTATGGCAGAAAATCAAGACGGTCAAGAGAAAACCGAGCAAGCAACCAGCAAAAAATTATCTGACGCAAGAGATACTGGCCAAGTATCCAAAAGTGCAGATATTACTACTGCTGGAATACTATTACTTGGCGGTATGGCTTTGTTTTTCTTTGGTAAGCCATTTATTAGTAATTATCAGAATTTTATGAAAGAAACTTTGCGAAATTCTGCAAGCATTACTATTACAGATGCTAATATTAATTTCCTTTTTACCAAATTGTTGGGTATTATTGCTGGATTGATACTTCCACTTATCATTATAATTACATTAATA
>JBDHXE010000051.1:0-14153 GCA_039810525.1 Chlorobiota bacterium
TGCTCCACCAGAGCCACCTAATGCACCTATTGTAACTATCAAGGTAATGGACAACAATAAAGTATATCAAAACAATGACACTCTAACTGCTGTGTATAAAGTAGATTATTATAACTATATGTTGAGTTATCTACCAATATTATTCTATAATCAAAATGAAACTACACCTATTAGCTCAATGAGAATAATAGATGGAACTAATGATATGAATTTCTTTGAAATAATTAGAAAATCTAATTTTGCAGATAATTATCCAGATATTGTTAGCGAATATGCTATCAAAAATAATCTTAAAATTGAAATTATAGCTCAATCGCCAGATGATAAAAATGAAATATTGAACGATAGAATCAATATTATTAAAAATAATTTGATAAGTAAAGGAGTATTACCCGATAATATTAAAATATCTATAGCCAATAATACTAAGATTAAAGATAAAAGACCGCAATTAATAGATGAGTCTAGAAAAATTACTTTCAAATTTTCTAATAAAGCTGAACTCATTAGCTCTACAATAGTAAAAGATAAAATTAACTTTGATTTTAACAAATCGCTTGCATACTTACCAAGTGTAAAATCAGAATTTGCACGAGTTAATTTCGATTCATATACTCAATTTAACAAAGGTGCCAAAAACAAAGTAGAATATAAATTGAACGATATATTGCTATCAGCCTCTCTATTCGAAAGCTCTAATAATTCTGCTAACAAATTTAAAATTTATGCCGAAGCAGTAGATTCATTAGGCCAGAAGGGAACAGATGAATTTGTATTGTATCTCAATAGCAAAAAAGAAATTAATAATAAATATTATAATATTACAGACAATGATAATTCTGCACTTATATTGGGTTATTTTAACTTCGATTCCTATAATTTTAGCGCTATAGATTACAATGTGCTTAACTATATCAAAGATAAAATTAATGACAACAGCTATCAAATAGAAATAGTACCATCTACCGATAATTTGGGTACATTAGAATATAGCAAATCTTTAGCAGAAAAAAGAGCAAAGTCAACGCTAAATCTATTAGCTATTAAATCTATACAATCAGCTAAGAATATTATAATTACATTCCCAGAAAATGAATTATTTAACAACGAAACTCCTTATGGAAGATATTTAAATAGAACGGTTGTAGTCAAAATTAAGAAAAAATAGTTATTTTACATATATGAAAATAATTGTTTCGAATATAATATTCTTACTTCTGATAATAAGTGCTGGCAAAGCAGAAGTGGGTATATCCTTAGGCCCATATTTGAAGCCCTCTTTGATTAAAGATAATGTAGTATGGCTAACTGGCTCTAAGATTGGGACTACTTTCGATAATACATATTATGTGGGAATATCTGTATATGGCTCTACTTTTGATACTTATCATCCTAATGTAGAAGATGCTAATTATATATTATACCCAGAATTTAGTTTCAATTTCATAAGCATAGAGACCGAATATAATTTTTCACCAGAAAGTAATTTCTTTGTATCATTAAGTTTGAATAATGGTATTTCGTTAGCTAAATTTGATATTCCTTACTCTTTAGATGAGAATAATAATCTTTACGTACCAGAATATCGCGAAAATACACTGAGTTATTTCACTGAACCCGGTATCAATTTTAATTTTAATTTTAAATCCTTTTACAAATTAAATTTATGTCTGAGCTATAGATACGTTTTCTTAGGAGCTACTCCTATAGCTAAGTTATTACAGAACAACAAGCAATTCTATCTCGACAATTCTTATCTCAATGGCTTAAATCTGTCTCTATCAATAAGATTTGGAAGTTTCTAATCTATATTCTAAATATATTAGTTGGTTCAGTCCAATTAAGACTTTAATTTAATATAATAATATATGGTGTTGTGTTGGCTATTTACATATATTCCTCACACAAGTTAGATATTACTACATATTATATATCAATTTAATGCTAAAATTCCTACCCATATCAAAAATTCCCATACGCTTAGTTAGAGGGTTTTGAGGAGCATATTTTAATTTATTGAGATGATTTTGATATGTGATATTAGCTAAATTATTGCCACTTAGGTAAATATTTATAGAACTATTATTAGAGAGATTGATATTAGCACCTATGCCAGCACTTAATAAAGTATAATCTGGGGTTGCCGATTCTGTCTGGTATGCACTAAATATTTGATTCTGAGCAAAATAATAATCAATATTAAATTTAATATATACACTTGGTATGTCTATAATCCAATTATTAAACTGAGCTTTCCAACCTCCACGGTAGTGAGGGGCAGGAGTAAATGGTAAAAATGTAGTACTATCAGATTGATTAGTTAGAATGGATTGTACATAAGAGAATGTATTTTCTATATGTAGCCAGTCTATATTGTGGAGATGTATGTCGCAGTAAATCTCACCACCCCAGAGCATAGCGTTGCCAGATATATAACTGAATGTAGGATATGCAGTATTCGAATCTATAATAATATCATTGCCATTATTATCTTTAAGCTTTTCGATAAAGATATAATTATTGATATAATTAATAAAAGGTGTAATTTCGAAAATAATATTATCTGTATTGTAGGAATATGATAAATCTATCTGATGGCTATACTCGGGGTTTAGATTCGAATTACCAATTTCATATCTAAATACTCCTTCGTGAACTCCATTCGAAGCTAATTCTGCAATATTAGGCGTTCTATATCCATTAGAGATATTTAGTTTGATAGTGGAATAATCAGATAATTGATAAGTTGCACCTAAACTACCAGATAATCCATTGTAATATCTATTGAACTGAGTAAATTTGGTAATAGAATTACTATCTATATTGGTGATTGGCATACCAGATTGATTTAAGTATAAGCCATCAACATTTAACAACCTATTGTCGTATCTTAATCCACCAGATATTGTTAATAAATTAAATGTCTTCTGAGTATAAATAAAAATACCATAATCGAAAAGATTGTAATCTGGTATCAAATATTCAATACCTCTATTTATATTCTTTTGGTACATTCCCCCAATTCCCAACGAAGTTTCCCAGCCTGCAATTTTATTGCAATTATATCGAATATTATAATTGAGAGTATTTAATTGAAGAGCCAATCCAGCAATGTTGGGATATTCTATTTCTTCGAATTCCTTTCTATTATTTATTTGAATCCCAAAGTCTAAATTAATATTACCTTTACGCAATACCAATAAACTATTTGATGTAAGACTTAGATGATTGACCCATTGAAACGGAGTACCAATATTATATCCTTGTAGCTCATTGTTTGGTACAGTTATTTTATTGCCTTCCTTATTTTCATAAGCAAAATTACCAATACTATCTCTTAGCCCTTCTATTATACCTAATTTAGTATTATATGAATTAATATTTAAATAAGAATAGCCCCAGTTATTGATAGTTCCAATTGAAATATTGCCATCATATTCTTGATAACCAGAGTTGTAAACCAAGCCATCATAATTATTTTTATAATTTCCAGCATACTTGTTAGTAAATCTTGCTAACCATTGTAGTCCATATTTATTCCCTTCATTAGAAAGAGAATAAGCAATCAAGTTATTGTTTGATTGATAATTTAAAATAAATTGGCTTTCAATTTTATCATTTATTATAGGTTTAGGTGGCAAGAAATTAATTACTCCCGCAATACCATCAGAACCATAAAGTAAGCTTCCGGGACCTTTGATAATTTCTACTCTATCAATAGCAAATTCATCTATCTCAATACCATGCTCATCGCCCCATTGTTGACCCTCTAATTTAATTCCATTATTTAATGTTATTATTCTATTATATCCTAATCCACGAATAATAGGTTTAGATATATTCTGACCACTTGATAATTGGTTGATCCCGGGGATTATCTTAAGAGCATCAATAATATTACTGCTGTTATTCTCTTGAATAGTATTTAAATCTATTGTAGCTACCGTAATAGGGCTTTGTTTTAATTCAGTGGCTTGTGTAACTCCAGTTACTACTATCTCCCCCAGTTCTGTAATAGCAGGTGATAATTTAATGGATAGCACTGTATCAGAGTGCAAATCTATTCTTTTGGAAATAGTCTTATATCCAATATAGTTTATTACAATCAAATAGCTAGCTTTTTTAAGGTTATATATTGCAAAATAGCCATTAGTATCCGATATTGCACCTATTTTCAAATCAGGAATATATATTGTAGCACCTATTAAATTCTCATTGCTTACTGCATCTTTTATGGTGCCTTCTATATTAAATAGTGCATATATATTATTACTTATTAATAAAACTAAAAATACTATTATATATATTTTCATTTGATAATTACCATCTTTATTATTATTATTTTAAAATATAATGATATCAATAAATTAGAATATATCAATCAATAAATTGAGAGATATAAAAAAATGTATATTGTTATATATATCTGCTAAACACACACTTAGACAGCAAATAATAAACTTCTAAAAGTGCTAATTACGTTGATATATATTAAAAAAAATCAATAAATTAGTTAGAAATAATAACAGTGGTGGGCTTTTGTTAAAAACAGCAGCAAAATTTAATGAAATAACATAGTAATAGAGTTTAGGGTAAATTTTAATAGTACTAAATAATACTATCAAATTAAATCTATTATCTAATACAATTTGAGGATTAAGATTGTTGTAAAATTGGCATAACCAACAAACCGAATGTATCTTAGTGAGATGTGTCTTATGGTGGCATGAGCCAAGCTCTGCTCCATAGTATATTGCTTTTTCACACTGAGTAGCTTTATCATAAGATATAATATCTTCATCGTGATGATGATGAACTATAAAACTTGGGCTAATACTAATTAAAAAGAATAATAGTAATAGCAAAGTTCCCAATTTTATTTCAATATCTTGTTTCAATATTTAAATTTCAATTTTATATTTGATACTTATACAAAGATAATTATTATTAGTTCTTCTGTCAAAGTATATTTAATTAAAATAATTTTGAGTATAGTTTAGCAATTAATAATATGCTTAACTTAGAAATTTGAAAATGATAATCAATATACCTAATAGAATTTCACTGAGCATTATGTAATCAAAATATTTGCCTGCACTACCAATTTTGAAACGAGAATATAATCTACCTAATCCAGAGGAACTTACCATAGCACCAAGTATATAGATGGCATTACCTAACATATCAGTATTGAAGGCAGCATAAGCAAATAGAATCCCAGAACTAATGTATATACCTGCCAAAAATCGAACTAAGTTATCTAAAACTAATTGAGGGGAGTTAGTATCTGGCAAAAAGCTCATAGCACCCTTTTTCATAATATTGCTTCCTCCCAACAAGCAAATAAGAGCAACTATTCCTAATAATAAACTATTAATTAAACTCATATTATCGTATCCTTTAATTATATTTTCAGAATATAAATCTATCTCTTGGCAGTAACTGCCTTTTTTCAAAATAATAATTAGTGTTGCGGTCTGCAAGCCAAGTGATTAATTTAACTATCCCAAAGTAGTTAATAAGGATTCCTAATATAATACCAATAGCATAATCTGTAGGTGTAGCCAACTTCTCTTGAAAGACTATTTGGAAGTAGAAAAATACACAAGGAGCAAAAAGTATGCAACTTGTAACTATGCCTGCGTTAAAAAAAGTCTTTCCTTTCAAATTAAATAATAATATATGTGCTATTATATTGCCTAATGAGACTAAAATGGAGGCAATACCTAACCATATACATTTCTCGTTTATGATCGCAGCAATTAAATATAATGACCAGCCTATCCAGACGTTAATAATAAGTGAAGTATTAGAATTTAATGGGTATCTGTCTGGTGATGGGCTATCAAAAAGTGTTCTATTGATCATACCCGGGAAAGTACCAACTATACGATACTCTTCAATTTGATGAAAAAAAAGAGAGACTAAACTTAGCCACATTATTAACTGATAATTCGACAATTCTTTGTGATACACATACAAGAAAAAAAGAATTATCAATCCTAAAGCACCACCTATATCATACCAATGATTACGAAAATACTTCACATTATTAGAACTAGTATCTATTGTTTTTAAAAAAAATCAAATATTGAAAAATTGAAATTAGTATTATTATCTAAGTTAATACCAATAAATATATTTGCAATAAAAGTGCTAATTGCTATGAAACAATTTGATAGTATAATCAAGTAATTTGATATTGCCGTAATTGCCATGGCCCGGAACTACAATTTTAACTTTTGGGAATTTATTTTTAACCCGTTCTACTGTTTGAGACCATTTATCTATACTTGCATCGCCAAGGTATCCTTTATTTGCATTTAATTCTTTAATTAGGCAACCGCCAAACATTATATTTTCTGCGGGGTAGTATCCGATTATATTATCTTTGGTATGCCCTTCTCCAAAATATTTCGCAATTACTTCTTGCTTCCCAATCTTTAAAACAATGGAGTCATTAAATCCATTTTCGGGAGCAACATAATTATGTTCTTTTGCCAATTGTATAGTCATAAAATTAGAATATGATGGAATACCTCTATTGTAGAATGCTTCTAATCCACCTAAACAATCTTCGTGAAAATGAGTTGGTATTACTGCATTAATTTTGCAATTTAAATATTTGCTTATCCAATCGATAAGCTCATCTGAACTTTTATTATCGGCAGGAGTGTCAAAAATTATTGTTTCGCCTTCATTGCTTAGAACTATTCCATTGCATGCTACTACTCCATAATCCTTAGTTTGCAAATATGAGGTGTGTACAAAACAATGCTCTGATATTTGAGAAACTAATAAATTATCGGACTTGTAAACAATTTTGCTCTCTAATGCTTGTCCATTTGCAATACTAGTGATCATCATAAATGATAATGCAAGTATTATAGCTGATAATATTCTGATAAATTGCATAAATTTCACATTTAAAAAAAACTAATAAATTGAATTTGTTCTATTGATGCGGACAAAAATAAGTAATAAATATTTTATGCTATTGTATAAAACAACATAGCCATAGAAAGTATAAATCCAATAATCAAAATACCAATTATTAACTTGTTACGCGTCCTATTGTCCTTTTTGACTTTAAACCAAATAATAAGGCTAACAATACCAATAGGATAAGCTAGAATTAATGCAACATAATAAGCCCACAACATACCTAATAGAGCAAAGCACAGAGCTAATAGGACTCCCAGAGTAAATAGAATATTGTTAGTTATTGATTGCATTAATGTTTATTGATATTATTATAAATTAATATTAATAGGCTGTATTAAATATAGCAATTTACAACAGATTGACTTATTCTAAATATTTTTATTTTATATTATAATATCAAACTATAAGGAAATAATACAATCCAAATATTATATTTGTGGATGATGTCCAAACAAATTAAAAATAAGCACAATGAGAAATTCAAGACTAATAGATACCTTAATTACTATAATTATTACTATAATAGCATTAGCATTGGGGCAGGTTACTGTATTTTATATAATATATCTATTTTGGTTCCAAGAATTAATTCGCACTATAGTAGATTTATTTTTCTCTTTTGATTCTAAATTTAAAGCGAGATTCGATAATACATTCCAATCATTGGTTGGTAGTTTCTTTCTACTTTTTATATATTTTATTTTCATTGTAGTTCTATTTGGTGCTTTGGTAATTGGGAATAATCCTCAATTGTTAATAATAAATATTAAAGTCTTCTTTTTTAAAGATATTTATTTTAATATAAATATAGTGTTGTTTGCGATTTATTATATATTATATAGGATTAAGAATTTAAATACTAATTTTTCATTACAGATTTTTAACAAAAGGCATTTAATACTCCATATATCTATTGTATTAGGAGGTGTTTTGCAATTCTTAGTTATCAAAAATTTTCAAATAGATAGTACAATAGGCTCTGGTTTGGTAATTTTGCCATTTTTAATATTAAAAATAATATTAAATAAGCATTAAAGTATTGATTTATAGATAAATAATTTTGCTAAAATTTTGTATGTTTGCATAATATTTTATTTATTAATCAACAGAGAAATAATAATGATTTGGTTTAAACCTATTAATTTAGATGAAATTAATAATGCTCCTGAATATATAGGCACATTTTTAGGGATTCAGTTTACAGATTGGACTGATAATACAATTACAGCTACAATGCCATACAGCCACAAAACACGACAGCCTTGGAATATTATGCACGGTGGTGCTTCGGTAGTACTTGCCGAAACACTTGGTAGTTATGGAAGCAGTTTGATAATAGATCCAGATAAATATTTAGCCGTAGGATTAGAAGTAAATGCTAATCACATTCGGCCAGTTACAGAAGGTATAGTGAGAGCAATTGGCACACCTATCCATTTAGGTAGCAAAACTCATGTTTGGGATATTAAGATATATAATGAGCAGAATAAAATAACTTGTATTAGCCGATTAACTGTTGCTATAATTGATAAGAAGTAAGCAGTTTTAATATAATAGATATAGATTATTATTTCATCGAATTATTAAAAGATGTATATTATTCAATCTTTTCCTATGAAGATAGCTTAGTGGGAAGTTTTTTCTAATCTCTTCAGTAAGACTCTAAAATATATAATGATAGTATTATATTTAAATTTTCTTTAATTTTTTGAAGACTGTTGTCCTCTTGTATAGCAAACTTTTGGTAAAGTCAGTACTATTATTGCTTCAATTATTGGTTAAATTATATATTTGTAAAATGGAAAATGGTTTTTTTTTAAATTATAATGTTAGAAAATTTACAAATTGACTATTCTTGGTCATTTACAGAAAAAACTATAAAAGATACTTCGTATATTACGCATAGCTATTACACGTATCCGGCTAAATTTATACCGCAGTTAGCTCAGAGATTAATATGTGAGAACAGTGAAAAAGGTGATATAATAATAGATCCATTCTGTGGAAGTGGTACTACAATTGTAGAAGGTATTATAAACAATAGGATTAGTATTGGTGTAGATATCAATGAAATAGCTTCATTAGTAGCCAAAGTAAAATCAACTCCAATTAATCCAAAAATAATTTCAGAAGAATTTACAAAATTAACTTTGGAATTGAATACTCTATATAATGGACAACTTGATAATTATTTTGACCACCTAAAAGAAAGAATAGCTTCAAACGAAAGGATAAACTTTTGGTTTAAACCTCATATAAAAGATAAACTTTCTTTTTTACTTATCAGAATATTAAAGACTCAAGATTCTGATATTAAAAATTTTTTTCTTGTAGCATTCTCTCAAATATTAAAAACTTCATCGATATCGATGCAAAAAAGTGTGAAGCCGACAAGGGATATTAATAAAAAGGATTACGATCCAGTTTTGCTTTTTATTGAACAACTTAAAAAGATGATAAGAAAAAATAATGAATTTTATCAATTATTGGATAATGAAGTTAAAAAAAATATAGATTCGTTCAGGTATATATATTGCGACGATGCACGGCATCTTCAAATTGAAAATGAAACTGCTTCTTTAATTGTTACTACCCCCCCCTATGTTACTTCTTATGAGTATGCCGATTTACATCAATTGCCACTTTTGTGGTTGGGGTACCTTGATGAGTTAAGCAGTTATAGAAAGAAATTTATCGGAAGTTCGTATAGGGAAAGAGGTGCTAGTGAATTAAAAAGCACAATAGCAGATCAAATTGTAAATAATTTAGGAAATAATAAAAAGGGTAGAGAAGTAAGAAATTATTTTGCTGATATGCTTGATACTTGGATCGAAGCTCAAAGAGTCTTAAAAAAGGTGGCAAAATATGCATTGTTATTGGAAATACTCAATATAAAGGTGTTGATATATTAAATGCCGAAGTTTTTATTGAGCAATTAGTAAATATTGGATTTAAAATGAAAAATCAAATTAAAAGAGAAATTCCTTCCAAAATGTTACCTTCAACTCGAGATTCTGGTACTGGAAGATTTGCTAAATCTATTGATACCGATATTTTAGTTTATCCAACTGAATATATTTTAATTATGGAGAAATTATGAATATTAATGATTTAATAAATTTATACGAGAATGAAAAAAACAAGTATGGTAAGGATACTTTTAAGCGTTCCTAAATATTCATAAATATAAGCTGCTTTTAATTGTAGAAAAATTACAAAAAATCCCAACTAAAAACAACCTATATTTAAGAATATATATATGTATAAAATGAAAAACAATTAAACTTAATGCTAAAAACCTTCTTTTACTATATACTCTGAGCTAATGCCTAATGTATTAAAGTGCTGCTCTACAGCATTCATCATAGGTGGAGGCCCACATAGATAAAAGAATTTAGAATCGTAATCGATATTGGATTTTATTAAATCAGAAGTTATAAATCCACTTTCATACCCATCTATTTGTTCATCAGAAAGTATATTAATAAAATTCTTCCCCAATAGTTTTCTGAATCTATCTTCATCTATTATATCAGACTTAGTCTTGTTGGCAAATATTAATTTGTTGTTGTTTATTTTGCCCTCTTTTTCTAATTGCTTGAATATAGATATAAAAGGTGTAACACCAGCCCCACCAGCTATAAATATACCAGTACCTTTGTAACTAATATCGCCATAAATATCGCGTAATATGATTGTATCACCTGCTTTTAGTTCTCGTATTTGATTAGTTACACCATTGTGGGAAGGATAAGTTTTGATAGTAAATTCGATAAAACTATTACTTGGTATTGAAGTAAAAGTAAATGTTCTGATTTCATTCTCCCAACCAATCTTATTTAATGATATATCTACAGCTTGGCCTGATTTATAATCTAAATCTTCTGGCTTCTCTGCTGTGATTCTAAATACATCATGAGTAATTGGTACAATTGATAAAATCTTAGTAATATGGTTCATAAACGTTTATCCTTTAATTAAATATTCATATTAATCTGATACCCATCTTGCAGTATTAACGATACTACAAAATAAATATTGCATTGCTTATTAATTAATATACGATTATCTATTTTTAAAATTCTATGCAACGAATAATCTTTTTATTCTAAGCTAATATATATAAAATTTATTAATTTGTATCAAAAATATATGCAAAAATATGAAGTATTTTAATATTAATATGGTATTAGTATTTAAATGTTTAAATTAAATATTTAAAAAATCCCTTAACTGCGAACAGATAAGGGATTTAATATTATAATTTAATAATTTGATTTATTGTTTTTTAAGCGATGCGGTCTCTTGATATGCTTTGCAATCCGTTAGTTTCATCTCAAATTGTTTTATATCATAAGATTCTTTTGATACTATTATTAAATAATTGGCTGGTGCTTTGAGTGGCTCCTTTTTAATATATCCATCATCGTTAGTAGTGCCTTCGTATATCACTACACCATCTAATTTAATTATAACTTTAGCTCCTGATAGCACTGTTTTATTATCTACGTCTTTTGCGAAAATTTTAAGAGAAGCACTGTAACAAGTATCCTTTTCGTCGTATTCTAATGTCTTGGCAATCTCTTTAGATTCGTTGCAAGCAATTTCGAAATCGAACTCATAAGGCTTAAAATGATCGGCTGTAATTGAAATACCATAGTTACCTTCGCATAACTCAGAAAATGTAACATATCCATTCTCTGAAGTTTTATAAGCTATTTTAACACCATTTTTCCATAATTTGACAGTAGCATTTTTAATTAGTTCGCCGTTAGGACTTTTAAGCCCAATATAAATTTTACCATTGCAGCACGAATCTTGGTCTTTTATTAGATTTTTAGTAAATTCTTTGAATTCATCGCAAGAAATTTCGTAATCAAATTCTTGCCCTTTGTAATGATCAGCAGAAATAGAAAATCCGTAATTACCTTTGCATAGACCTTCAAACACTGCATATCCATTTTCAGTAACTCTCGAATCAATCTTAACTCCGTTTTTCCACAATTTGACAGTAGCATTTTTGATTATTTCATTAGATTGATCTTTAACCCATATTTTAACCTTACTCGTGCAGCAAGAATCTTTCTCAATTTTATCCATTTTTAGCTCTATTGTACGAGTAATGCAAGAGTCAAGTTGCAAATCTTCTTCTTTTACTACATAACCATCAATGGCAACTCTAATCCAATAACTCCCTTCACAAATACTATCGAATATTGCTATTCCATCTGCATTTGTATTGCTATAAATCTTCCAGTCAGTTTTTAGCTTTGCTAATTTTACTTGGGCATTTTTGATTGATTCATTAGTTTTACTGTCTTTTACAATTATATGCACGGCATTGCAGCATAAGTCTTCTTTCATAAGCATAATAGGTAATTTGCCATCTTTCATAATAGATTTAGCAGCAATGTAAGAAATATCATAAAAAGAGTAACCACTGGCGTTGGCAGCAATTCTTAATGAAGTGGCTGTTTCTGGTATTCCAATCAATGAAAAATTTCCTAATTCATTAGTTGTATCTCTGGCATATACATTTTCAGTATTATATATCTTGACCACAGCACCGTTTATAAGTTCTCCATTTTGATTGATGACATAACCTTCTATGTTGATTAATTTATCAGATTTAGAAGAATTATCTTCGCACGAAGAAAGAAAAAATAATGCTACAAAAGTAGCTGATATTGTCGATAGGAGTTTAACCAACTTTTTCATTATATACCTTATAAAAAATGAATAATAAATAGTATACGAAGCTAATAAAATTTTTTTTAAAAAAGATAAAATAAATTTCATTATTATTCATCTAAACTACAAAGTTTAACCATATAGTTAATAATAATGATTGAGCAAAACACAGAGGAACGAATTTTAGAAGCCGCAAGGTTGGTTTTTATTGAAAAAGGCTTTGATGGAGCAAGGATGCAAGAGATTGCAGATAAAGCTAATATAAACAAAGCTATGTTGCACTATTATTATAGAACTAAGGATAAATTATTTAAAAGAGTATTCGAAGATGCGTTCAAGAGCTTCGTACCCAGAATGGGTACTATTTTGCTCTCAGATAATGATATATTAGAAAAAATTAGATTATTTATTTCTAATTATATTGATTTGTTAATAGAGCACCCTTTCTTACCATTATTTATTATGAAAGAGGTGTCACGAAATCCTAAGATCATTGAGAATATAATACCATTCAAATTTAGCGAAGCTATCGAGGTATTCCAAGTTTTTATTGATGATGAGTTTGCTAAAGGTAAAATCAAGAAAGTAAATGTGATACATTTGATTATCAATATTGTGTCTCTGTGCATATTCCCATTTGTAGCGCAACCGATGCTAACTACTCTTTTTGATATAGAAAGTGAGGAATATAAACTATTGATGATTGATAGAAAGAATGAGGTATTCAATATAATTAAGCTATGGCTGCGTTCATAGCAATTTTTTTTGCCTTATAATTAACCATTTAGTCAAAACAAAAAGTTAAATTATATAGTATAACTATACAGGTAATATTATGAAAAAACTAATTATAATAATAATTCTTTTAGCTAACGCTAGTATAATAGCCAAAGAATACAGTTTGGAGGAATTGCTTATTAATGCAGTGAACAATTCAAACTACATAAAACAAAATAGTAATTATTCCCAAATAGAGAAATATGAAGTTTCTGATATTTGGAGTAATTATTATCCACAGTTTAGCATAGAGGGTCAAGCAAGCTACCAATCAGATATATTTCGGATTCCTCTTAGCATTCCTAATATGCCACTTCCAGATTTGCGAAAGGATCAATATAATATAGCTCTTAATCTTACACAGCTGATTTGGGATGGCGGCCTTACTACCGATAGAATAAATATTTCTAAATTATCAACTAAAGCCAACACCGAAAACTCTAATTCTAAAATAAGGAATATTGTAGAGAATACATCTAATTTATATTTTGGGGCTAAATTAGTACATTCTAAGATTCGAGCAATATTATCAGTAATTAATACACTTGAAAACAATCAAAAGCAAATCCAATCCTTAGTGTCAAATGGAGTATTATTACAGAGTAATTTGGATATGCTGGAGATACAATTAGCTACCAAAAAGCAAAACTACCAATCTTTAGTAGATGATTATAAAGCAATTTTAAAAAAATTATCTATTATAACATCTCAGCAAGATATTGATAGTGTTGGGTCAATTG
>JBDHXE010000052.1:0-13999 GCA_039810525.1 Chlorobiota bacterium
TCTTTCTCTTAAAAAAAACTTCCGATATACTTAGAATATCGGAAGTTTTATGTAAATACTTGTAAAATCAGAATATTATCTCGATATTACAATTTGCTTACTTATCGTAGTTCCATTATATTTAATTACCAAATAATAATTACCAGTACTTAATTTTTTTGTATTAATATCTCTAGTAATATTCGATTGTGGGCTTATAGATAAATTATCTATTGAATAGCAATTTTTACCTTCAATATCAATAATTGAAATATTAAAATTAATAGATTGCTCAGTATTATTTTTGATACTAACTAATTGCCTATCATCAGCGGGATTTGGAGCTATGCTAAGCACTTCCAAATCATTAGAAATTTTACTTGTTTGCTCTTCAACTGATATAGGAGCTTTATAAATAGAAAATACATTTTTACTTTCATCTAAAATATCGTAAGGTGCAACCGAAGTCTTAATTCTAACTTTAGCACTGTCAGTAATTTGATCAGGAACTGTCCATGCATATTGTCCATCTACAGCATCTTGAGCACTTAATACTATTCTTTTCCAATTGTTGCCATTATCGATAGAATATTCTAATTGAACTTTATTAATATTCTTAGAGTTCCAAGTAATAAAATACCAGAAGCCCACGGCTGCTTTTTCACCACCTATTGGGGTTAATAATTTAAATTCAGGCTTTCCAATAGAAAATTTTGAACTATAATACTGAGCGCCATCATTTTGGGAAGTTATTCTAAATTGACAAGCATCGCTTTCAAAATCTACAGGAGTAGAAATATATAAATTGTTAGCAGTAGTTTGAATACTTTCCCAAGAGCTACCATTGTCTTTAGAAAATTCTAAAACAAAATCTTCTTTCATAGTTTGAGACCACTGAGCCTTGATAGACTCACCTTTCATATAGCTTTCATTCTCACGAGGGAATAAAAACTTAATTTTTTGAATATTAATAGTAAAATTCTGAATACTTACATCATTTATTGTAGGGTCATCTATATCTTCTATTCTCACTAGGGCAGTAGTAGTACTAATCTCGGGTAATTTCATTTTATAAATTGAATCTTGGGCAGTTACAGGAGAATTATTTTCTTTGGTCCAAGTAACACCATTATCGGTAGATAGATAAATATTAATTCTAGTTGTTTTGGAGTAAGTCCATCTTACATTCAGTTCACTTTCAGATTTATATTCTTCTCCACCCAAAGGAGCTAATAAAGATACAAATCGTTCAGATTTAGCTGTAACACATTTGCTAGATTCAGCAGCACCTCTCATTAATGGATGTTGGCGTTTATGAAAAAATAATTGCACACTTCTTGTTGAATTAGTAGTATGGCAGTAACTCATAATAGTGCCCGGTCTTGGTATTGGATTGCCAGATAGACAAGCATCTCCAACCTCAATAGGTTTAGTTTTGGTAACACAAGTATCTATCATATTTGGAGCCCAATAACAATTATGAGTATGAGGTGCACTAAAATTATGTCCCATTTCATGAACAGCTACGTTTACATCCCAAGTATAATTAATAGTTGGGTATTGAATACTATTAGTAATACCTAATACACAATATCCTCTCGAAGTACTACAAATACTACCAACATAAGGAGCACCACCCATCGAAATACCAGCTATTACAGTATTGGATGGTTGATTATTTAGATTAGCAAACAATACAACTAATGCTCTTGGAGTTTTGTAATCTATCCACACATTAGGCATATAATTTAACTTTTCGGACAAATTCTCAGTTACTACATAAGGGTCTTCGTAATAATCTGTTCTGATATGAATTTCTGGAACTACAAAAGTAATATTAAGATTTTCTTGATATATTTTAGAAGACATCAACATAACTGCTGCAATATGAGATGCTATTTTGTCTTCATTTTTGCCTAATTGTTCATAATAATCATAAGATCCTTCACATATAATTCTTGCTTCCAATAATGGTGCAACTGGAGATTGCAATTCAGGCTGATCTTTATGCTTATACAAATCTTCGTATTCAGTCTTAGTACCTGTATAATCTTCAGTCTCACAAGTATAAGTATAAGAATCTTCATTATTGTATGCTAAAGTATGAGGCTCTAATAGATGCAAACCCTCTATATTTTCTTTGATAGGACTTATTGAAAACGTCTCGCCATCATCTTTCTGTAAATAAATATAGCAATTATCGTTTAGCAAAGTCATATACACATGAGAATTTTCCTGACCGTCTAATTTACCTGTATAAAAAGCATAATTCTTGAGTTTATAAATAGTCTCGCCACCTTTTTTGTGGACTACTACCTTAGTATTTCTTAATGTATGGTCGTCTTCTTTAGTTAATATTAGATTAAACTTATTGTAATCATCAATAGCAAAATCAGTAATTTCCAATTTATTAGAAGATTGATTAATAATATTATTAATTGTGTTTTTATCAATATTCAATGGCTTAATCTTAGATGTAGCCAATAATATACTACTATTTTTGGAATGTAATAATTTCTCGCTACCTTTTTTAAAATTAAAAACTTCATCAGCATTTAATTTTAATAAATTATTATTTGAATACGAGAATTGTAGCATTAGTAATAAGACTACAATATAGATATAAAACTTCATTTTTTTCTCCTGTAATTTAATTTATATTAAAGACTATTATTTTTTCAAAAAAGTTACATTAATTTCAAAAATTCAATTTCAAAGAATTTTAAATATACATTAATTTATTTAAAAGGAATGCTAAAAAAGAATTTGCTCCCTTTACCCAATTTACTTTCAACCCAAATCTTGCCACTCATAAGCTCTATAAAAGCTTTACAGATAGACAATCCTATTCCACCACCTTCATAAGGACGTGATATTGACGATTCTACTTGATAGAATGAACCAAAAATCTTATCCTGAAAATAATGGTCTATTCCAATTCCAGTATCAAAAACATAACCAATTATGAAATTAGATTCAATAGTAATTCCAAACCTAATATTACCCTTATCAGTAAATTTGATAGCATTATTTAATAATAAAGAAAATATATAAAATATCTTTTTTCCATCTAATAAAAGAGTGCAATTATCTTTATCGAAATTATATTCCTTAATTAATTCTAAGCCTTTTTCCTTACATTTCGAATTATAAGATACGTAAAGATCATCTATTATTTCAATTAAATTAATATTACTAAGGCTTAATTTATTTTGCCCACTTTCAACTTTTGATAATTCTATCAAATTATCAATTGTCATAGTCAACCTTTCACTACTATTCTTAATAAAAGAGTAATATTCCAAACGCTCTTCTTTGGATGTTTCCTCTGAAGCTATTAGCTTAGAAAAACCCAAAATACCATTCAAAGGTGTCCTAATTTCGTGCGAAATATTATTCAAAATAGAAGTTTTTAGCTTATCACTTTCCTCAGCTATTTCTTTAGCTTGCAATAATTGTTCGTTTAGTTTTATTCTTTCGGTAATATCATAAATCATAACAATTCTTGAAGGGATACCTTTGTATTCAAAACTATGAGACTTAATCTCCACATATATTAATTCCCCATTCCTTTTGAAATGCCTCCATTCGTGAGGGATACTAAAAGTAGCGGAGTTCTCTTTGACATCGTCCAACAATTTACTTATATCTTCTTTGGGGCGAATATCTTTAATATTAAGATTTAAAAATTCATCTCTTGAATAGCCATACAAATTGATAGCAGCATCATTAACATCAATTATATTTAATGAATTACTATCATAAATCCACATTGGTATTGGATTATTTGTAAAAAGCTTATCATAACTTTCATTTTTAGATTTAATTGTATTTTCAAATTCAATATCTTTGTTATACTCATCTTCTAATTTATTAATCAACTGCCTAATTAACAAAAAAATAATTAATGAGGTTGCTAATATGAAAACCCAACCTTTTAAAGTCTGAATATCTCGATAAGCACTGATATCATCTACAAAATATAACATTATCGAATCAGAAAATGTAATATAAAAAGAACTCAATATAAAATATATTGCTGGTATTATTAATATTCGATGAAATGTTGTTTTATGCATTTACTTCTATTCTGATTAATTTACATAAATGATTATTGAAAATAATTAAAATTATTTAATTAATTAAATTGTAAATCAAAGATATGAATAATTTATTGAAAACTAAAGATATAAAACTTATATGTAGAATAGTAAGCAAAATTATTTGATATTTGTGGTAACTTAGTACCGAGGGAGGGATTTGAACCCCCGACACACGGATTATGATTCCGTTGCTCTAACCAACTGAGCTACCCCGGCTTCGAAAGAACTACAAAAGTAATATAAATCGAGAACTTCTCCAAACAAAAAATTATACTAATGTAAAATAATCGTGATGAGAATCATTGTGAATCTGTATAACTCCTGCTCGTACTAACCTAATCAATAACCTCTCAGCTCTCCTATTAGATATATTGACAATTTTTGCAAAATCTTTAACAGTAGCTCGCTCATTAATCTCCAAAAATTGAAATAATCTCTTTTCGTTTTCACCAATACTTAATTTTAAAGGTTTATCATCAGATTGGCTTTTCATAAGCCTTCTCATTTCTCTGCTTGCCTCTATTGATTTCTCACCAACCCTAATATAAGTTTTGTCGTAATCTTTGTGAAAATCATCACTAACTAATTTGACTTTATGCGGTTTATGATTAGAATTATCTACATATAGCACTAACACATCTTTGTCATATACATTTACTATTTCAATTTTTGGTTCGATTGGTGGTTCAATATAAAACAAGCAAGTCTTTTCAACTATATCACTTTCAGATTTCTCTGAATCAATTCCATAAATCTTACCATCATCATCTACCCCTACCAAAAGATAACCACCTTTAGTATTTGCCATAGCTACAATTTCCTTAGCAATTTTCTCTGGGTTAGTAGATTTACGTTTAAATTCCAAACTTGAAGATTCACCATTGGAAATCAAATTCAAAAGTTCCTTTGGTTTCATAATAAATACTACTATTCTTTTGATAATTCTGGTAAATATAAACTACCATCTGGCAGAATCATTGGATAAGGTGGCTTTACATCACCCTTTTGTACCCTATTTAATTTATTTTTTGAAAGAGTTCTACGCAAATTAGAAATACGCTCAAAAAATAATATACCATCTAAATGATCAGATTCATGCTGAATTACTCTAGCCAGAAACCCATCATATTCTCTTATATGCTCTTTCATATTTAAATCATAATACTTTATTTCGATTTTGCTTGGACGTTTTACATTTTCGAAATATTCTGGAATAGACAAGCATCCTTCCTGATACTCTTCTTCATCATCAGAGAAACTGATAATCTCAGGGTTAATAAAAGTAATAGGCTCTTTTTTGGCATCTTTATTCCCATTCTGCACATCTACAATAAAAATAGATGTAGAATATCCAATTTGATTGGCAGCAAGACCTACACCATTTGAAATATTATATAGAGTATCGTATAAATTATCTACAATATCTTTAACTTCTTGATTAAATTCGTCTATAGGCTTAGTTACTTTTTTCAAAACTGGGTGAAAGCAATTATATATTGGTACTACTGACATTTTGGTAAATATATTTTAAAAAATATTTTCACGTGTTAAATTTAGAAATATTTTTGTAATATTATTTTTCTTCTAATTGGTATTAAAATGAATATTACAATTTTAGGTTGTGGCAAAAGTGGAATAGGAGCAGCTAAATTAGCAGTCCATAAAGGATATAACGTTAGATTGACTGAAAGCAAAGACATTGATAAATTCCAAAACGAGTATTTACTTCTCAAAAACTTAGGTATATCTTGCGAGTTTGGTATTAATAGTAATAAATATTTAGAGAATTGCGATTTAATAGTTACTTCACCAGGTATATCAAAAGATATTAAATTTATCAAAGAAGCTATCAAAAAAAACATACCGATAATAAGTGAGATAGAATTTGCTTATAGACACACTAAGTCTAAAATAATATCTGTTACAGGCACTAATGGAAAGACTACAACCACTACACTCATTAGCTATATTCTCACCAATGCTGGATTAAAATCAATTGCTTGTGGTAATATTGGCTATACCTTTTCAGAAGCAGTCTTAGAAAATAATGATGAAACTATCTTTGTAGTAGAAACATCAAGCTATCAGCTTGATTTTGTTAATACTTTCGCACCAGATATAGCTATAATACTAAATATTACAGCTGATCATCAGGAGTACCACAAGTCAATGAAAAACTATATTGATGCTAAGTGGAAAACTTCTGCTTTTCAGAATGAAAATAATTTATTAATTTTAAACTATGATGATGATACAATTCGTAAAAATATGTATCATACTGATGCCAAGATTGGCTATTTCTCGTTAAATCCGGTAAGTTGGGGGATTTACCAAAAGGATAACGGGATATATTTTAAAACAGCAGATAAAGAGGAGTTTCTAATGTTAACCGAGCAACTTAGCTTACCCGGTGTCCATAATTTATATAATTCTATGGCTGCCGCACTTGCTGCAAGAGCTTTCGAAGTAAACAACGAAGACATTCGTGATTCTTTAACTAAATTTAAAGGTGTAGAGCATCGCCTCGAAACCGTCAGAATATTCAATTCGATTAAATTTATTAACGATTCAAAAGCTACCAATATTAATGCTACTTGGTATGCTCTAGCAAGTTTCAATCAACCACTTATCTGGATAGCTGGTGGGAGAGCAAAAAATAACAATTATGAAGAATTAGATAAAATAGTAGAACAAAAAGTGTCTGCTATTATATGTATTGGCGAAGAGCAAGACAATATATTTAATCATTACTGCTCAAAAGTTAGATGCATCAAATCAAACGATTTGGAAGAAGCAATACATTCTTCGTTAGAAATAGCTAATAAAAACGATATTATTTTATTTAGCCCTGCATGCAAATCATTTGATATGTTTTTAAATTACGAACAACGAGGCGAAGTATTTAAAGATTTGGTAAATCAACTATGAGTAGCCACAAAATAAAAAATATTGGCTATATAGATTGGATTATATTAATTCCAATTATAGCACTTATGCTTTTTTCACTTTCATTAGTGTATTCTGCAAGTGCATCTATAGCAGAAGTTAAGTTTGGCGATGCCGAAAAATTATTCTTTAATCATTCTATTAGAGTATTTCTAGGAATAGTCATAATATTTATATTCGCCAAAATTGACTATCACTTTTGGGCAAAAATATCTATATACCTTATCACAATAGGGATATTGTTACTTGTTACCGTATTGTTTGGAGGCTCTGCTATCAAAGGAGCTTCTAGATGGATATCTTTAGGTCCACTTAGTTTTCAGCCATCGGAATTTGCCAAATTTGCGATGGTAATACATTTTGCTAATTTATTAAATAAAAAGCAAAAATATATAAAAAATTTTGAAAAAGGGTTCGCACCGTTTATTATGTGGACATTAGTAATATGTATATTAATCGCACTTCAACCTAATTTCTCAACTATGACCGTTATATTTATAATTGCCATTACAATGATGTTCATTGGCAATACTAATCTACTGCATTTAGGAGGCTTACTTAGTTCGGGGTTTGTAGTAGGTCTTATATATATGGTAAGTGCAGAGTATAGATTGAATAGATTAAAAGCATTTATTGGTATGGGCGATTCACCAGTTCACGAAACAGTTAATTACCAATTAAACCAAGCGTTAATAGCATTAGGAAATGGTGGATTCTGGGGAATTGGAACAGGGCAAAGCAGACAGTCGCAGCACTTTTTGCCCGAATCTTATGGAGATTTTATCTTCTCTATTGTAGGAGAAGAATACGGATTCATAGGTCTGATATTACTACTGTCAATATTTATTATTATGTTTTGGCGAGGTATGATTATTGCCAAAAAAGCTCCCGATAATTTAGGATATTTCTTAGCAGTGGGTATTCTAATGACTTTTGCAGTGTATGTATTCGTAAATGCAGGTGTGAATGTAGGTCTATTGCCTACTACTGGAGTTCCAATGCCTTTTGTAAGTTATGGTGGGACCGCCGTCTTATTCTATTCAGCAGCAATAGGTATATTACTGAATATATCAGCACAAGCCGGTATTAATCCCAAAAATCAGTCAAATGAAAGCAATGCAAGTAGCAAAATCCAAACTAAAGAAGAGGATTTAGGGAGAAGTGTATTGGAAGATTTAGATATTAAAAAGTAATAATTTAGCAATCAATTAATTAATATTTATTTCGTTACCTTCAATAGATAATTATTAGGAAATAAATGTACAAATTAGACACTACTGTCAAGATAATATGGACTGCTAACTACTTAATGAAATTCTTATACTATTCTATTATTGTATTGATAATTGATTTTTTATTCCTTCATTCTACTTATGTCAGTATTCCATTTAAGACAGGAATTATTTCACTAATATTAATATGTATTGGTATTATATTTAGCCTTGTTGTGCCAACAATAGCTTTCAAATATTGGGAATTTGAAGTAAAAGACAATGAGATAATTCTACAATATGGTATTATTAATAGAATCAAAACCTTGATACCATATTCCAAAATTCAACATATTGATGTACAACAGAGTATAATAGAACGCATCTACGGTCTTTCCAGATTAATTCTATACACAGCAGGCACTAAAGGAGCAGATATAGTAATACCAGGTTTGCCAATTGAATATGCAGAACAGCTAAGAGATAGCCTAAAAGATATTACCGCCAACGAATCGTTATGAATCAAGACATATTAAACACATTCTCGCATGAGAAAAATTTACATCCACTTACACTACTTTATAATTTGATTATTAATTCACCAGCGTTGGTCATTTCGCTCTATTATGGAATTTATCAAAAAAATATAGGCGAATGGATCAATGTAATAATTACTATGCTTGTAATAGCAATAGTAATACTACCTGCTATATTACTAAAATACTTATTTTTCAAATATAAAATTACTAATACTGAAATCATTATTACAAATGGGATACTATCCAAAAAAAATAGATTGATACCAATAACCAAAGTTCAGAACATTAATCTTACCCAAAACTTTTTACAAAAAATGTTAGGATTGACTAAAGTACAAATTGAAACAGCTGGCGATATTCAATCAGAAGCTATTTTAGAATTAGTATCAAGCGAAGAGGCACATTCTATTAGTACTTTAATTAAATTATATCAGAGCAATTCTGAAATTAAGCAAGAACAGAATCATTTGCAAAATGATAACTATTTACTTACTACATCATCTAATGATAATATACTTTTTGAAATGTCATTCAAAGAGATATTGCTATTTGGAGCTCTAAGATTCAGGCCTTTGTTTCTTATTATTGGATTTTGGATATACTCCAATATTCAACAGTTCTACGAATTGAATAATTATGTAAATAGCTTTTTTGAGCAGAATATTAATAATATCGCTACATTAGACAATCTAACCTTAGTCTTATTAGCATTTTCCGCACTCATTACTATTATATTCATATCGTGGCTTATAGATATTGTGTGGACTGCTAATACATACTACAAATTTAAATTAATTAACGAAAAGAATAAGCTAATAATTCAATCAGGCTTACTCAACAAGCAAAATACTACTATACCATTTAAGAAAGTGCAGCAAATTAGTATAATAAGCAACATACTAAAAGAGAGATTTGGATATTATGGCTTAAAATTATACACAGCTGGTTATGGAATAAAACTAAAAGGAAGCGATTTAGCTGTACCAAATGCTAAATTAGAAGTAATCTATGAAGTAATAGATAAAATTAAAAACTATAGAATACCAAATGAATTTACTCAAATTTCCAAAAAATCAATTCGAAGAGCATTTGTTAGATATGCCACATTATTTGTACCAATTTTTGCTATTATAATTTACTACGAATTATTCATAATAATTGTATTGCTTTTTTTAATATTTTTATATTATTTTGCATACTTGGATTGGAAAAATAGAGGATTTTATTTTGACAATAATATACTTTATTTAAAATACGGTATTTTAATTAAAAAAATTAATATAATATCAGTAAACAAAATACAAGTAGTTAAGATTAGAGAGACATTTTTTCAGAGAAGATTAGGTTTGGCAAGCTTGATATTAGATACTGCAGCAGTTACTTCAGAAGCAGAAACTATAATAAGAGATATAGATAAGAGAGTGGCACAAGAATTGTTCAATCTTATTAATGATAAAATTAATATCAATATCAATATTTACAAAAAGGATTAAGCAATGATTCATGATACATACTTAGCCATTATCCAGAAGCACGTTGGATATAAGTTAATTATTGGATATGTCAATGATAGTAATGGATTGACAGTTGAGCCAATTACTCTCAAAGGTGTTAATAAAAAAGGGATAGTAGCTGATTTTATAAAATCAGAATTGAACAATAAACCTTTTAATTTCTTCAATGATATGAAAAAAAGTATTATTTTTCTATATAATATGAATAATATTGATCTGCTCATTGCCAAAAAAGTTGTTACATTAGGCGAAAAACTGAAAGATAAACAACTTCAGAAAAATATCATTAATAATTTAAAAGGAGCTATAGGCAAAAAGGTAATACTTGTAAGCAAGCAAGGAGCTGATTATATAGTTAATAATGGAATATTCCAGAATATGGGAATAGTTGGGATCACTCTTTTAGCACCTCCTTTTTATAATAGAACTGAAATGATGAAATATCCGTCAATAATGAATATATTTGATGAAGATTTCAATGATATGTTAAACGTAGATTAAATAGGGTAAGAAATGGCTTGGTTTACTAGATCAAAAGTAAATATTGAAGATCATAATCACCGTGATATGCCAGATGGGCTATGGACTAAATGCCCCTCTTGCAATGAGATTATTTATAAAACCGATTTAGATGAAAATCATTTTTGTTGTAAAAAATGTAATTTTCATTTTAGAATTGGTACAAATGAATTTATTGATTTATTAATTGACAAAGGTACATTTGTAGAAACAAATACAGAAATTACCTCAGCAGATCCATTACATTTCGTAGATACTAAACCATATACCGAAAGAATAGCAGAAGGTTATAGAAAATCAAACCTGAATGATGCTTTGACCACAGGATATGGCAAAATTAATTCTAAAGATATTTCTTTTGCTTGTATGAACTTTAGTTTTATTGGAGGATCTATGGGTTCGGTGGTAGGTGAAAAATTTTATAGAGCTGCCAAATATGCTTTGCAAAATAAAATCCCTTTTCTTATGATTTCTTCAAGTGGTGGCGCTAGAATGCAAGAAGCAGCATTATCACTAATGCAAATGGCCAAAACATCAGCTATTCTATCAGAACTCGACGAAAATGGAATTCCTTATATTTCATTATTAACCGACCCTACCACAGGCGGTGTAACTGCTTCTTTTGCAATGTTAGGCGATATAAACATTGCTGAGCCCGGTGCCCTAATCGGATTTGCTGGACCAAGAGTGATAGAGCAAACAATAAGAAGAAAACTACCCCCCGGATTTCAAAGATCAGAATTTCTTTTAGAGAAAGGATTTTTGGATAAAGTTATCAATAGAAATGAATTGAAAGATTATTTAGATCAATTTATTAAGTGGTTCCAGAACTAATTGATAAAATAATGAAAATATATATAAAATTATTTTTTTTTATTCTTATAATTTTATTATTTTACTCTATAGTTACTAAGGCGGAAGAAAATCTTTTAAATAATGATAGAAAATATTATGTAACTATCAATACAAAGATTGGAATTCCGTTTTATACATCAAGTACTAAGTTCTTTGACATATACAAAAATGAGTTTGGCGGTAATACCAATTATTTTAAATCATATCCAGAAGTAGGATTGGCGTTCAAAATACAATTTAATGAAATATGGCGAATTGCACTCAGCTTAGATTATTCCGAAGCCTATCTCAATGAATCATATTTTCAGAAAATTGTCAATATTACCCAAAATAGTTATAGAAATATTAGCCAAGATCTATCCATTAGGCAAATACCAGTCTTATTAAACTTAGAATACAACCCAAATTTTCTAACTCAATTTAGAACATTCGTTGGCGCAGGTATCGGTCTTAATTTCAATGCTACTATATGGAGCGAACAAATCTCTTCAGATGTAATTAACGACAACCGTATTAGTGGTGTAAAGTACAATAAATCTGATATATTGGGTGCTTATAGATTATATTCGGCTGTAGATCTTGGATTTGATAAACAAACTTTAGATAATTTTCTTGCAAGCTTTATTGTCCAAGTAAATTATACTGGATATTTTGGTGAATACGATTTATTTGGAAAAGTTAGCAAAGAGTTTGATAATAAGCCAATTGAACTAAATAATCATATTTTACCGATTAATGGCTATGTTTCTGTTAATATAGCATTATCATTCAATTTTAATAAGAAACAAAAGACCCCAAAAGGGAATTGAATCAATTTTTATAAACCTTAAATATATTCGATGAGGTAGTTATGAAGACTCAAGTAACATTCAGACATGTTAATGCACATCACCCACGTTTGCAGGAAGATGCCAAAGCAATATTAGAAGGATTAAGCAAATATTCTGACGAAATTACAAGTGCAAATGTAGAATTTTTAAATGAAGGAAATAAAACTGTTGTTATTACTGTTAATTTACCCGGGAATACCTTAGTTGCCAAAAATGAAAGTGATGATTTTCAGAAAAGCCTAAATGAAGCCGAAGATAAAATGATAAGACAAATCCAAAAATTAAAAACTAAACATATTGCAAGTAGGACCAAAAACTTAGAAATATAATTCATTTAAAATTATTTAATAAAAAGCAGTTCATTATAGAACTGCTTTTTTTATATCAATAATCAATCAATCCATACAAAATCGAAAAGAAAATATGAAACTAAAATCATTATTCCAGAATATGACAAAATGATTTGCAAATCATTTATTGCAAATGAAAATTCAATTCCATTAAAAGAACCCGCTGTAATCTGTATCCCAACAATTATTATAGGTAATAAAATTGGAAAACTCAAAATAGGGAAGAGAGCATTTTTAGAGTTTGCCTTTGCGATAAGTGCCGAAATTAGAGTAGTAGCTGATGCAATACCAAGAGAAGCCAACAAAATGATCGTTAGAAATAAAGTAAAATTATAAATTTTTAATTGTTCGAAAAAAAGCAATATTAAAATAGTCGCAGTAAAATTAATAGCGATTGATAAAATAATATTAAAGATTAATTTACCAAAATATACAGCATAGGGTCTAGAAATTAGTTGTAATAATAAATATGTACCGCGTTCTTCCTCGCTTACAAAGCTTTTGGATAAACCTGTCATAGATCCAAAAAACATTATTATCCAGAAAAGTGCAGAAATAACCTGATTATTAAGTACTTCACCTGCAGTAGCAAACAATATCATTGCCACTGTTGTAAATACAAAAAGCAAAACAGTAGATATAGTATATCTAGTTCTAAATTCGCTTTTTAATTCCTTTAATAAGATTGCTATGATAGATTTCAAACAAAAACCTATATCCTATATTTAAAACCAACTATAAAAGTTAAATAATTAATAGTCCAATTATTATCGATTATATCAAAAGGATTGTAATGATAATTAACCTCTATAAATGGGTTTAAATATTTAGATATCGGGAAATTAGCACCTAACCCTAATGAAATGCCTAAGTTGAAAGTTTTTAGTGAATTCAATTTATCAATATTCAAACTAATACTATTTGAATTATTGGAAGGATATACGTAGTCATTTGGGATAATAATTGATTTGCTAATATCAAATGAATTATTCAAACGATAAGAAATATTTAGAGCCACATTAGCATATACATTTCTTAATAAAGAATAATCTACTCCCAAGGATAGATTCAAAAATAAAGATTTTAACTTGATATTATGTTTCTCTTGGAATGGTAAAAGCCCACCAGTTGCTGTATCGCGAATATTTGAAAT
>JBDHXE010000053.1:0-13676 GCA_039810525.1 Chlorobiota bacterium
AATCCGGACAACGCTCGGGTCCTACGTATTACCGCGGCTGCTGGCACGTAGTTAGCCGACCCTTCCTTTGATGGTACAATCCCAGTCCGGCGACCGAACTTTTTTTCCCATCCGACAGAAGTTTACAGGGCAAAGCCCCTTCGTCCTTCACGCGGCGTCGCTGCATCAGAGTTTCCTCCATTGTGCAAAATTCCTCACTGCTGCCTCCCGTAGGAGTCTGGACCGTGTCTCAGTTCCAGTGTGGCTGATCGTCCTCTCAGACCAGCTACTGATCGTCGCCTTGGTAAGCCTTTACCTTACCAACTAGCTAATCAGACGCAGACTCATCTCTATCCATTGCTTTTGACAACTTGTGCCTCATCCGTTTTTAGTGCCAATTTCTCAGCGTTATTCCGGAGATAGAGCCAGATAATCTACGCGTTACTCACCCGTGCGCCAGTGGTATTGCTACCCCTTGACTTGCATGTGTTAGGCACGCCGCCAGCGTTCGTCCTGAGCCAGGATCAAACTCTCCGTTGTAAAACAATTAAGTTTGATCTTGTTCAATTTTAATTTCTTGGTTGATTGACTCAGAAATTGACTTGCAATTTCATGACTATTTACTTCCTGTTTTCAAAGAACATCTTTTTAGTTTCCTTCGTTTTAGAAGGGATACGAAAGTAATACTTTTTTTAATTCTGTGCAAGCACTTTTTTTATTTTTTTAAAAAAATTTTATTTTCGCTTGCTTGCATCCTTTCGATACCAAAATTTTAAGAACTATATCTTAATGCTTGTTGTTTGCATTTCGATAGAATTTCAAAAGTAATACTTTTTTTATTTCTGTGCAAGCACTTTTTTTATTTTTTTAAAAAAATTTTAAACTAATCTTTTAATATGTTTTGGCAAAGTATTTGCTTAAATTATTCGCATTTTTAAATTCAAAGAACATTTTTATCAAAACTGTTATTTAATTTATCGTCATCTAACAGAGCTTACAAAAGTAGGTAAAATTTTATTAATACGCAAATATTCTTTTAATTAATTTCAATAATTTTTTAAAATTTTCTGCAAAATCTCTTGAATGCCGCATTATATCTCATTCAATTTATTTTAAAAAATTAGAATAATAATATAAATTATAATATCCCGATAGAGAATTTGAATATCTAAAATCAAAGAACAACAAATTATGACTTATTTCAATAAGCTATTAGTAAGGAGGATTGTCTTATTCTTTTATTGTTATCAATTTTAATTCTTGATTAAACACAACTCTAAAGCTATAATTAAAATATTTTAATTGTCTATATATTCTAAAATGAATTAATATAATCAGAACAATAATTCTAAATATGCTAATATATCAATATTGATATTGCATTACAAGTCATCAAACTTGATTACAGAAATAAATAAGCTGTTAGAAATCTTTTATTCAAATACTGATTCAGTTGAATATTCTATATCATTACAAAAATCAAATTAAAAAGTATAAACAGCCGCTTTTTTAAAGAGATTTAATTTCTATAACTATATTATTAAATTATACAGAGATATTTTATTATATACCAATAATAAAGTGTATACCGCGTAAATTACAAAATTACTAATCAAAAGAATTTCTTAGGATTTTAAATTACTTATTAAAATTAAATTTGAATAGTGTATTTGTATTTTGAGATTATTAGGAATTGTGCGGAGAAGGAGGGATTCGAACCCTCGGTACCAGGTTTACCAGTACGACGGTTTAGCAAACCGTTGCTTTCAGCCACTCAGCCACCTCTCCAAACCGTAACAATAGGAACTGCAAATGTAATACTTTGTAATAAATCTACCAAATTTATTTTTTATCAACAATATAAGGATTAGCTTGTGCTGTAGGAGTAACTGTAATATCTTGAATCATAACGTGCGAAGGCCGAGTAGCCACAAATAATGCTATATCGGCTATATCTTCCGCTACAAGCGGTTGAAAACTCTGATAGGTCTTGCTTGCTCGCTCATTATCTCCTTTGAATCTAACAAGAGAAAACTCTGTTTCTACCATTCCGGGGTTTATATTGCAAATTCGTACTCCAGTACCATTCATATCTATAGCCATAGCTTCCGAAAGAGTACGTGTAGCTGACTTGGTGGCACAATACACATTTCCCTTGGGATAGGTAACTATTCCTGCAATAGAAGAGATATTAATTATAAAACCACTTTTCTTAGCTATCATTATTGGAGATACTAATTTAGTGGTATATAGTAATCCTTTGATATTGGTATCTATCATTTCGTTCCAATCTTCTATTAACCCTTCTTGAATTGCACCTAAGCCAAGTGCTTTGCCAGCATTATTTATTAAAATGTCTATATTTTGAAATTTTGTGGGCAACGAATCTATAAATTCTCTAAGAGATTGGTAGTTTCTTATGTCAATCGCACCGTAAATTGTTTTAATATTATATTCTTTCTCCAAAGATAAGCAAAGTGATTTCAGTCTTTCCTCTCTACGTCCTATTAATATTAGGTTTGAGCCCTGTTGTGCGAATAGTTTAGCACAACTCTCGCCTATCCCAGCTGTAGCTCCAGTTATTAAAGTTACCTTATCATTTAATTTCATATAATTTACCTCTATTTTTGATTAATAGTATATTTATTAATAGATTTTAATTGCTCAATTATACCTTCCTTGCCTACTAAATGTGCTGAACCAACTATTACAAAGTGTGTTTCATTAGTGTTAAGATATTCTTTAATTTTATCTACCATATTATAGTTTCGTTTATTATTTATTATATTCATTATATCTTTGAAACCTTCTATTTCTGAGCCTTCATTTACTATTTTATCCATTTTTTCCAAATCTCCTTCTTTCCAAACTTTTAAAATATCATCTACTTGTTTTGTGGTTTCTTTCAGCTCTTCTAATGTATAGTCTAAAAACTTACCCGAAAAATTATTAAGTGTATCCAAAACTTTCATTTGAAACGCTAATGATTCTAATTCTTTTATCTTCATATTACGTGATTGTGCTTTGTCGAGAAAGTACATATCTATTCCATAAGCAGCTGAGTAATTACCACTAACCATTTCTAAACTTTGGAGAGTCATCACAGCAAACCAAGGTTTGAGTTTGCTATAAGCCATAGGTGGTACGTTATTCTTCTTAAATAATTTTTCAAATTTGATATAAGTATCTTTATCTACCGCACCAGCTAATGTATTAGTATCGGGCAGCATTGTATATTTTACTACATCAAGTGGATCTACATTACTAATATCAATTTCTAGAACTAATACATCACTTTGCTCAAAAGCATCAGTAATTTCTTTATTAAGGGGGTATAATGTGGAGTTTGCTAAGTGTACAGAACCTAATATAAAACACTTACTTTTGTCGGATTTAACTTCCCACATAAAATTTTTAGCATATAAACTCACTGCGATTACAATGATCAGAGCGATAATCAATATTTTTTTCAATTTTGCACCCAACATATAAATATTATTGATAAAACGAATAAACAATGAGTATGTTTATTCGTATATATTAAAATTTAATTTATTTTTTTGATTTGATTAGTTGAGAACAAGTGATGAAGATAGAAATTTGGTCTGATGTGATCTGTCCTTTTTGCTATTTAGGCAAGAAGCATTTAGAGATTGCTTTAAATGAATTTTCATTTCAGGATAATATTGTTATTGAGTGGAAGAGCTTTCAGTTAAACCCATCGCTACCAAGTGAGGGATTAGATATATCTACTGAGGAATATTTAGTACAAAGAAAGGGTATGCCACACCAACAAGTGCAAGCTATGATGGAACATTTGCAACAATCTGGTAATAAGGTTGGTATTGATTTTAGACAAGATATTTCCATACAAGCTAATACTTTCAAAGCTCACCGTTTGATACATTACGCACAGCATTCAAATATGGGTTCTGATATGGAAGAAGCTTTGTTTAAAGCGCATTTTTCGCAAGGAAAGAATATTGGCAAAGATGAAGTATTGATAGATTTAGCTGTGAGCATAGGATTAGAAAGAGATGCGGTAAGCAATTTCATAAAAAGTAATGACCTATATGACGAGGTAATAAAAGACATTAATGAAGCAAGAGAATTAGGTATATCTGGAGTTCCCTTTTTTGTAATTGATAGGGAATATGCTATTTCTGGTGCTCAGCCAGTAGAGATTTTTATAAACACTCTTAGAGAAGCTAAAGGATAATATTTAGACTTATTATTTATCAAATAATTAACGAGATTATGCAGATATTACATAATATTAATTTAAAGGATTATAATACATTCCATATAAATAGCATAGCGAAAAATTTTTATATTATTGAAAATAGTATAGATTTGATTAGTGCTTTTGATATTATCGGCAATAACGAATATGTAATTATTGGTGGCGGAAGCAACATTTTATTGAGTAAAGAATATTATCATAATATTGTTTTGATTAATAATAAGGGTATAGAAGTCATAGCTATCGACACAGAATCTGCCGATGTAAAAGTAGCTGCTGGCGAAAATTGGCATTTATTCTTAAAATTTTTAATAGATAATAATTATTATGGATTGGAAAATTTAGCCTTAATACCGGGCAAATGCGGTGCAGCTCCTGTTCAAAATATAGGTGCTTACGGTGTCGAGCAGGAACACTTTTTTTTGAAAGCATTCATTTTTGATACAATTAAAAGAGAATTTTTAATATTAGATAAAACTAATTGCAATTTTGCATATAGGCATTCTATATTCAAACAGCCTGAATTTAAACATTATATAATAACAGATGTGGTTTATAGGCTCAATAGGGTTTTCACTCCTAATATTAATTATAAAGAATTAAAGGTATTAGATAAGAGCAAAATTACTGCTCATATATTATATAATTATATCTCAGAAATAAGAAAAGCAAAAATACCTTATCCTGATGAGTATGGCAATGCTGGTTCTTTTTTTAAAAATCCATTTATTGCAGAAGAGAAACTACATAGTTTATTAATTACTTATCCATATATACCGCATTATAGGTATCTAGACGGATATAAATTATCTGCTGCGTGGCTAATTGAGCAATCTGAAATGAAAGGACAGTATTTACACAAAGGTAGCGATGCACAAGTCTCAGAGAGGCATTCCCTTGTATTAGTAAATAGAGGCAATGCTAAGTCGGAAGAAATAATACAGTTGTCTGACGCAATAATAGGGAAAGTAAAAGACAAATTTGATATAGTTTTGGAACGCGAAGTAAATATAATTTAAATTTCATTTATCAAAGCGATTACCCATTTGTCTTTTTCCATCATTATTTGTTTCCAAAATAGTTTAATCTTTTTGTTTTCATTTGTGTATAATATATTGGTATCTCCAGATGCTCTACTTCCTAATGTAGTCATTAGTGTGCTTGCCAAATTATCATTATAATCAGGATGCATTTCAATATTTCCATCTTCGAATTGTTTATAGTCAGAGAACAAGACTGTACCATTAGACTGGAAGATTATTATTTTAGATTTTCTAGGTATATCTACCTTGCTTAATGCGTTATGAATTAATTCGTCTGGATCAACTAATATATTTAAAGTACCCAAGTATTCGTCTCTATCAATCATAGGGAGTATAAATGCAAAAGCCATAAACCCTTGTACACACAAGAATTTACGAGAAATAAATCTAAACCTATTATCGGCAATATATTTTACGTGAGGCTGATAATTAATATCAGAACCTTCTACAAATGAATATTTATCAGGAAAAGTCTTTATGATTATACCCTTGTTGTTAACCAAAGTAGCAACTTTAGCTAGCTTATTTGCAATCAAACAAGCTTGTAATATTGAATTAATTGATGCAGTATCTCTTTTGCTATGAATGAATTGATCACTACCTTTTTCTAATATACTCCATAGGTTTTCTTTTTCCTTATTGAGGTTGCTTTCAAATTCATCTAACAAATTATGATAGTATGTTGTCTTTTGCTCACAAGCATCTATAAACAACATAAGAATCATAAATAATAGGCTATTTCTAATGAGTCTTAAAATATGTAACCTCGTCTATTAGTTCTTGAATAGAAGTAGTAAGTACGTTAGTAACAGTTTTAAATTCAATTAGTGCATCTTTGGTCTGATTGACAGTCATTTTGAGCTGGCTCATAGCTTCACTAATCTGCTGAGCAGAATTTGTCTGCGAATATACTTCTGATGATACTTGCTCAAAAATTGGCTTAATATCTTCTACTTGATTTAAAATAGATTGGAAATATTCACTTATTTGCTGCACTCTATCTACTGACGAAAACACATCACGCGTAAATTTGTCCATTTTGACAACACCATTGCTTACTGTATTTTGCATCTCTTTGATCATAAATTCAATATCTTCTGAAGCGTTTTGAGTCTGTTCCGCCAACCTATTAATCTCATAAGCAACAATAGCAAATCCTTTACCATACTCGCCTACTCTTTCGGCTTCTATTGCAGCATTCAAAGATAGCAAATTAGTTTGCTCTGATATTTTAGTGATGGCAGTTACAATAGAAGAGATTTTGTTAGCTTTGTCGGCTATTAAAGATAAATTCATAGAAAAGGCTTTAGTCGATTTGGTAAAATCATTCATTAGATTGCCGAGGTCATTCAATTTATCATTCCCCGAAAGTGCCGATTCTACTGTTTGGTTGATTCTGGAACTTGCATCATTCATCGCATTGTTTAGCTCAACGGCAGTTTTGGCAATAGCATTGGTTGTAGAAGCTACTTCATTAGTAGCAGATGCTTGTTCGGTAGTTGTAGTTTCTAATTCTCTAACTGAATAATTGATTTGATTAACAGCGCTTTTGATATCTGTACTAGAATTTTGCACTTTAACTATCAAATTATTCAAATTAGCTACCATTTTCCTATTAGCAAACATCATCCTCAATACTTCATTTTTTAGTGTCTTTGCATCAAACTTACCGATTTTTTCTAAATTGATAAGCTCTTGTATACCCTTATAATATTGATTAAGCATTTTATTAGCTATATTATCTGCATCTATCAAGTTGCCAGAAGCAATAGATTCATTTGCAATAATAACATCATTTAAAGGCTTCGTAATATTTCGAGAGACAATTGTTATAAATATCAAAATAACTATAAATTCAATAGTGCCTATCAATACAATCACAAAATTCAAGTGATGGAACGTAGCCATATATTCATCTTCTGGTGCAAATAATACTAAGCTCCAATTAGTATTAGGAAGTTTAGTAAAATACAAAACTCCTTCTTTATTAGTAAATGGGCATTTATAATCAATAAAACCACTTTTAGAATAAATAATTTTTTGATAAACATCTCTCTGATTTGCAATTAATTCATTACTGACATCAATTACTTTGCTATTATCATTGTTTTTGTATAGATATTTGTGTGCTACAAATTTACCTTGATTTGTGATAAGAAATGAATATCCATTATCATATATTTTGATTTTATCTACCATATCTTTAATCCAATTGAGTGGTAGATCGGCTGTAGATACACCTATAAATCGATTATTGTTATTGACATAATGAAATATGGGTTTAGAGTAGGTAGTCATCAATACATTGCCTGCACCTTTATCGTAATATGGCTCCGACCAATTAGCTTCGGCAGTTTGTTTGGTGATAGTATACCAATCCCATTTAAAATAATTATAGTTAGGGCTGGATAAGTCCGAATAAAATATCTGACCATACTTTTTATAAAAATAAGGAGCAAAGTTCATAATATGAGAATTAAGCACATAAGGCTCGAGAGCAATTGTAGAGCCATATATTTCTTTGTTGAGGCTTACAGTTTCTTTTAAATAATTAGTCAAATTAGCACTATCTAAAGTTTGGGTCTGGGTATATGCTATATAAGAATCTAAAATATTTTGCACAGATTCGAGATGAGAAGATATTTTATTAACATTGACTTGTGCAATATTCTCAGCGTCTTGCTCCAAATCTGCGTACATATACTTTTTAGTTACAAAATAATAATATGAAAATACAATCACAAAGAGAAAACTCAGAGAGCTTAATACTACAACGGTCAATCTGAAACTTAAACTTTTATTTACTAATTTCATATTTTTTTTAATTTTTGCAAATAATAAACCCTAAATTTAATTAATTTTTATTAAAATCGTTTAGAATTATTACAAGAGATAAAAAAAATTATAGTTTGTAAATTTAAAAAATGAGCCTACGTATGTATCAGGCTCAAAAATATTACACTCAATAGAGTAAAAATGCGTCAAAATTATGTTAAAAGATAATTAATATTAAATGATCAAATTCGAACATATTATTTTTTTGTATGGTTTAGCTACTATTCCACTCTTTTTTATTATATACTATTTATACAGAAGATGGCGTAGGAAAAAACTAAGAAATATAGGTGATCCATCACTTATAAATTCTTTAGTTAGGAATTATTCTGGCTCTAAACCTTTTATTAAATTTATACTCACTATGCTAGCCTATGCTTCATTATTAATTGCTTTAGCTAATCCACAAATAGGTACTAAATTAGAGGAAGTACAAAGAAAGGGTGTCGAAATTGTAGTAGCGCTAGATGTATCTAATAGTATGTTAGCAGAAGATATTAAGCCTAATCGCTTGGATAGAGCTAAGCAAGAAATATCAAAATTAATAGATAAATTGGAAAATGACAAAATAGGATTAGTTGTTTTTGCAGGTAAGCCTTTTATACAGTTACCATTAACTACCGATTTTGCAGCTGCTAAATTAATGCTATCTACTATTAATACTGATATGATAAGTTCGCAAGGTACTGCTATTGGCGCAGCTATCGAAACTGCAGAAGGGATGTATAGCGAAGACAACACCAAAAGCCGCGTATTAATAATTATTTCCGATGGTGAGAACCATGAAGATGATGCCATAAGTGCGGCAAAATCAGCTTATGAGCATAATATAATTATTAATTGTATTGGAATGGGAACTATAGAAGGTGGGCCTATACCAATTTATCAAAATAATAGAATTACAGGATTTTTGAAAGATAACCAAAATAATACCGTAATGACTAAATTAGTGCCAGAAGTACTTCAGCAAGTAGCTCTAGCAGCCAATGGTGATTTCTATACTGCCGCTGATATGGATCTATCTAATATATTAGACCATATTAATAAGATGGAAAAATTAGAATTCGGTAGCAAACAATTTACTAATTATGAAAGTAGATTCCAATACTTCTTAGGATTAGCTTTGCTATTTTTGGCTCTCGAATTACTAATAAGTGAACAAAAGACTAAATTCAATCCTATTGCTAAAATGTTTGGGAGTGATAAATGAATTTAAAAATATTATGCTTGTTTATAATTTTTTCTTCATATTATGCTGTTGCTGGGGATAGCAAACCTCTAATAAGAGAAGGCAATAAATTGTATAATGACAAAAAATATAATGAAGCAGAATTGCAATATAGAAAAGCAATCGAAAGTGAAATGAAAACCGAAACGGAATTTAATCTTGGCGATGCTTTATATAAGCAAGGTAAGTATGAAGAAGCCGCACAAAAATTTGAGCAAGTAGCCAAAATCTCAAAAGATGATAAATTGGCTTCACAGTCTTATCATAATTTGGGGAATTCATTTTTTCAAAGCAAGAAATACCAAGAAAGCTTTGATGCCTACAAAAATGCTCTTAAATTAAATCCTAAAGATAATGATACTCGATATAATCTAGAAATGGCTCGTAGATTATTAATAGAGCAACAGAAACAACAACAACAACAACAGCAACAAAATCAAGATAAAAATCAACAAAATAATAAAAACGATAAAAGCAAAAACCAGAATCAGAATAATAATCAGAATAATAGCAATAAAGACAACAACAATAATTCTCAGAAGAATGAACAACAGCAGCAAAATAAGAATCAAGAGAATGGAAATCAGCAGCAAGGCAACAATAAAGATAAAGAGAATGAGCAAAACAAAAATTCTAACCAAAATGACAAACAAAATGGCGACCAAAAAGGAAAAGAAATAGAACAACAAGCCGGCGAAAGACAGCAGCGCATATCCAAAGAAGATGCTGAAAGAATATTGAAAGCATTATCTAAAGATGAGATTGAAATTCAGAAAAAGCTAAAAAAAGAAAAATCTGATAGAAAGAAATTTGAGAAAAATTGGTAGTGGTGTATAATACTGTAGAAAGATAATATGAAAAAAACTATTTATATTTTTATATTCGGATTAATTGCTAACATTTTGTTAGCTCAGGAGCCAGAGTTTAACGCTTCTGTAGATAAAAACCCTATCCATGTAGGTGAGCATATAACCGTAACTTTTGCTATTAACGGCGAAGGTTCTAATTTTAAAGGACCAACTTTTAAAGGATTTACGGTGTTAAGCGGTCCTATGCAATCGCAAAGTGTACAGATTATTAATCAAAAAATGTCTCGCTCACTATCTTTCTCCTATATAATTACTGCTGATAAAATTGGCACTTATACTATTGATCCAGCTACAATTAGCTCTGGTAGTAGCACTCTTAAATCTAATCCGATAAAAGTACAAGTATTAGCCGAATCTGAAGCACAAAAACAAAGAAGAATGCAAGAGCAAGATAGACAAAAGTCTATCAATCAGCAAGCCAACGATATATTAAAAAAGAATATTTTTCTAAAAGTTGATGTAAATAAAAGAAAAGTATTCCAAGGCGAACAATTAACAGCTACCTATAAGCTATATATCCACCCTCAATTAAATCCACTGCAAATGAATCCAAAAAAGATTCCTTCATTCGATGGATTTTGGACTCAAGATTTGAATATAGACAAGCTCTCATGGAGAAGAGAATTAGTAAATGGTGTTAATTATAATGTAGCTGATATCAAACAAGTAATACTTTTCCCACAACGAAGTGGCAATTTGACAATTGATCCTTACGAATTCGAATTTGTGGTTAGATTAAAAGTAGATGGCGGGCAAAGAAAACGCTCCAATTCTTTGTTTGATGATTTTTTTAATGACTCTTTCTTTAATGATAATTATCAAGATTTTAATTATATAGCAAAATCTAATGCTGTAAATATCAATGTGGAACCTTTGCCAAGCCATACTCCAGAAAGCTTTTCTGGAGCAGTTGGCAATATGCAAATGGAAACTAATTTAGACAAAAATAAAATTAAAACTGGCGAACCAATTACTTTAAAACTAAAAATAAGTGGTAACGGTAATCTGAAATTATTAGAGCCGCCTAAAATTAATTTCCCACCCGGATTTGAAATATACGACCCTAAAATAACCGACAACACTAATGTAACTGCTAATGGCATCAGTGGAAATATGACTTATGAATATATAATTATACCAAGAAATGCAGGTGATTTTAAAATTGACCCTATTAATTTCTCATATTTCAATCTCGCAGAAGGAAACTACAAGACTTTGTCATCGCCTCAGTTTAATATTACCGTAGAAAAGGGTGCTGATAATGGAGCTAATGGATTAGTAAGCGGTATCCATAAAGAAGAAGTAGAATTAATAGGCAAAGATATAAGATTTATTAAAATTAACAACAATGAATTGGTAAGATACCCACAAAGATTTTTTAAAACAACATATTTCTGGTTTTGGTTAATACTGCCTTTTATACTATTATCTATTTTGCTCTGGTACAAACGTAAAAGACTGCAAGAAGCTCAGGATATGCTACATTTCAGAACCAAAAAAGCTACTAAATTATCTAAGAAAAGATTGGCTGTTGCCAGCAAGCTAATGAAGCAGAATAATAATGATAAATTTTATGAAGAAATTAATAAAGCTCTCTGGGGCTATGTTAGCGATAAATTGCTCATTGCTAATTCGGATCTAACAAAAGACAATGTAAGAACAATATTAAATTCAAAGAATGTGTCAGAATCATCTATCAATAAATTCTTATCCACTTTAGACGAAGCAGAATTTGCTCGCTATGCACCAAGCACTTCCAATATTCGCAACGAAGACATTTACAAAGATGCAGTAGAAATAATCACCCAATTAGAAGGAGAAATTAAATGAAAAAGCAAATCTTATTAATTATTTTTATTCTTCTGCCATTGTATGCTTATTCTTTTGATGGAAAAGATTTATTTAATAAAGCTACTGGATTATACAATGCCGAGCAATACGGCAAAGCAAAGGATATCTACGAAACATTATTAGACTCTGGTTATGTTAATTCTGTCGTTTTTTATAATTTAGGTAATACTTATTATAGATTAAATAAAATTCCACAAGCTATTATGAATTATGAGCGTGCTAAGATATTAGATCCTCTTAATGATGATATTAATTTCAACTTAAAACTAGCTAATCTCAAAATAGTAGATAAGTTTGAACCTTTACCCAAGCTATTCTTTATAGAATGGTACGAAGACCTATTTAATATAGCTAATTCTGACACATGGGCATATATATCAATAGCTTTAATATGGATTACTCTACTATTTGTATTTCTAACATTCTGGTTTTCATTCCCTTTTAATGTCAAAAAGAGCTTATTTATGACAGCTGTAACTACATTTATAATAGGTGTATTTACAATGTTTATGACTTTTAGAGTATCGGTAGAAGAAAACAAAAAAGACAAAGCTATAATTTTAGCTCCAAGCGTTTATGTCAAAAGTTCACCAGATAATAATGGCACAGATTTATTTATACTCCACGAAGGTACTAAAGTGCAAATTTTAGAAAGCATTAATAATTGGTACGAAGTAAAAGTACAGAATGGTAATATTGGTTGGGTACAGCAAGATAGTTTCGAAATAATCTAAATTTAATTTATTCTTATTCTCTTTCTTACAAATCTATCGTTGGCTATTCTTACTTCACCGATATAATCGCCTGCGGGCATTATTTTGCCGTTAGCATCTCTTCGATTCCAAGTAATAGAATATTTGCCGGGAGATTGCTTGCCATTGAATAAAGTAGCTACGACCGAAGAACTCACAGAATATACTACTACTTCTACATTTGCTATGAAATCGAGCGAATATGATATTTCGGGTGATACATCTTCTACCAATCCAAAGAAATTCAATATTTCATGTATATTAAATTTCCCAAACTGTGGCATAGTCCTAATATGTGGTATATATTGTGAATTTTGAATAGCTATCTCGTGATGCACTAATTCCACACCCGAAGGAACATAAAACTCTCTTGGTATATTACGAATATTTTCTAACGCCATTTGTAATGGTGTGCCACTAGATAGCTCTTTCTGCAATAGCCACATATCATTCGAAAATTCTATACCTCTGCTTACTAATACTGAAAATGGAATGTTCCTATTCAATAAAATGCGCTATCTTGTTCTGGAGTATATATATCTTCGCTTGTAGGTAGCTTGTTTGTATGATTGGTCGTATCTTTGGAACTTTCTTTGAGTATTTCTAAAGGAGTTTTATAATTTTCTTTTTTCATTATAGTATTAGCAGTAGTATCACTTTGGGCTTTAGCGCAAGTAATTGAAATGCAAACTATAATAAATATATATTTAAGCATACGATATAAACTAATTTTCTTTTTAATAATTCAAATACATTATAACTATTTACTTTTTATTTTATTATTTATTAAATTATCGAAAGATAAAATACACAGCCCCAAGCATACATAGCCCCGCCCATAAATAGTCTAACTTAATTGGTTGATTCATAAAATAA
>JBDHXE010000054.1:0-13463 GCA_039810525.1 Chlorobiota bacterium
TACTGTAAGAATAATGAATTAATTTACCATTGATTACATTAGAGTTGCCATTTGCAATTAATTTTTCGTGAACTTCTCCACCAACCCATCTTGGTTCTAATGATTTGTGTACTAATCTTAAATGAATATCTGGTTGCCAAGCATAATTCATCAATTTCTCTAAGTAATGGGTATATCTTTTTACTTTAAACGACTTAATTTCATTTCTTTGTATTATATTTATTATTTGTTCTATTAACTGATTATCTGGTAATTCATCAGCATCTAAAGATAATATCCATTCATTTTTACAATGACTTAATGCTAAATTTTTCTGTTCAGCATATCCTAACCATTTGTATTGAATAAAATTACAGTTATATGTTGCAGCTATATTTTTGGAATTGTCTTCTGAGAAGGAGTCTATTATAACTATTTCATCAGCAAATTCTGAAATTATAGGTAATAATTTTTTTAAATTATTCTCCTCATTTTTGGTTATAATTGCTACACTAAGAGGTATTTTTTTCATATTTTTATAATAGTTTGAAAATACAAAAATAAAACATGAGATTTACAAAAGAGCATTTTTTTAAATTAAATAAAATAGGTATTGTTAGAACCGATAAAATCGGTGATATGGTGCTTACTCTACCTATGTTCAAAATATTAAAATTAATTAACCCATGTTTCAAAACTGTTTTAATTTGCTCCGAATATACTAAATCTCTTGTAGAAGGTAATCAATATATTGATAAATACTATTTTATTGAACAATTTTCTATTAAACAAATACAAGGATTAGAACAAATTGATTTATTGTTTTTTCCGAGGGCAACTTATAATGAGATTAAAGATGCCTTTTGGGCTAATATTAGATATAGAGTAGGTACTGCATTTAGGTATTATAGTTTATTATATAATATTAGAATAAAAGATCACAGGAAAATATCGACTTATCACGAAGCTGAATACAACCTTAGAATGATAAGCGCAATTACAAAGGAAATGTATCAAGTAGAGTTAATTAAACCTATAATTAAATTCAAATTATCAAGATTTGATTTAATTAAAGAAAATAAAAAGATTATTATTTTACACCCAGGGTCTAATAATTCATCAAGAGATATATCTATAAATCAATGGAAAATAATAATTAATGAATTGCTTAAATATGATTATACCATAATCATTACTGGGACAAACCCAGAGTTAAATATATGTAACGAACTTTCTAGCTTATCAAATAATATAATAAATTATTGCGGCATATTAACTTTAGACGAGACAATTTCATTAATTAGCTATAGTGCGTGTTTATTTGCTAATTCCACTGGGATAATACATATAGCTGCAGCACTTGAAGTGCTTACAATAGGATTTTACCCAAATACACCTCATATTGGTGCACAAAGATGGAGACCTTACAGCAAAAAGTCTATAATAGTAAGCCCAGATAAAGGAGATGATATGAATTTAATCAGTGAAAAATTATTACGTAATACTATAATAGAAGTCAATAGGTTATTAAATAGAGGGTAGCGTCATAGAAATTAAATTTTTAAAAGGCATTGGTCCACAAAGAGCGAAAATCTTCGAAAGTGTAGGTATCAGCACTATTGATGATTTTATTAACTATTTCCCAAAATCATATATAGATAGAGAAATATTACAAAATATTAAACAATTGAAATACAACTTATTAAATCAGAATAACGATGTTATAACTAGATTGGATATTAATGATGTTAAAATAAATAGAGAAATTTCAATTATTGGTAAAGTTGTAAATAAACAACTTAATAATTTTTCTAGAAGGGAAATGTTAAAGATAGTTATTAGTGATTCCACAGGATATTGTAATATTATATTTTGGAATATGGCTCAATACTTTAATAAAATTTATAATATTGGCGATCTAATTTTGGTAAGTGGAAATCCAGATTTTATTCATCCAGAAATTGATAAAATTGACAAAGAAGATGAAGAGCAGTTTAGGTCTGGAAAAATTATACCAAAATATAAAATGAATGAGAAGTTTACAAAAGGTGGGATTACCCAAAAGTTATTGAGATCAATTATTAAAAATATTTTTGATTCGGGGATACTTAATATTGTAGATACACTTCCACCCTACATACTCAAACAGAGTCAATTAGATACATTGAGTGTGGCAGTAAAAAATTTACATTTACCTAATAATAAAAAAGAACTTGCTAGGTCAATCTTTAGATTAAAATATGATGAAATTCTATTCTATTTGTTAAATGTGCAGTTATTAAAAACTGGGTATATTAATAAATATGACGGTATTAGAATTACGGAAAAAAGTATTTCAGCTAGAGAATTATATAATAAGCTACCTTTTGAATTGACAAAAGATCAAAAGAAGGTACTCAAAGAAATTGCATCGGATTTGGAAACTGGTAGACCAATGAATAGATTAATTCAAGGAGATGTAGGTTCCGGAAAAACAATAGTATCTATATTGTCAATGCTTATGGTTTTAGACTCTGGATTCCAATGTTTGATTATGGCTCCTACTGAGATTTTAGCAGAACAACATTTTAGAAGCATCCAAAATTATTTAAGCGATTTTAAGTTTGATATATATTTAATTACTGGGAGCACCAAACCTAAGTTAAGAAAAGAAATATTTAGTAATTTACAAATTGGGATTCCATCGATTGTAGTAGGTACTCATGCTCTATTTCAGAGTGATATAAATTACAAAAATTTGGGTTTGGTAATCATAGATGAACAACATAGATTTGGAGTAGAACAAAGAGCTGAATTAATTGAATTGGCAGCGAAGTCTCTTAATATTGAAAATGTAAGTCCTCATATATTAATTTTAAGCGCTACACCTATACCAAGGACTCTAAGTATGACTCTTTATGGTGATCTTGATATTTCTATAATAAAATCAATGCCCAAAGACAGAAAACCAATAATTACCAAAGTATTGTTTGAAAGTGAAAGAGATAAAGTCTATAATTATATTAAAGATAATTATAAAAAAGGGTATCAAGCGTTTATTGTCTATCCATTAGTTGAAAAATCCGAAAAATTAGAACTAAAAGCAGCAACTGAACATTTTGAAGAATTACAAAATTTTTACTTTCCAGAATTGAAATTAGGATTAATTCATGGGCAGATGCCTTGGAGTACCAAAGAAGAAGTAATGAACAAATTTTTAAATAAACAATATGATATATTAGTAGCTACTACTGTAATTGAAGTTGGGATAGATATACCAAATGCTAATATTATAGTGATAGAAGATGCTCATAGATTTGGATTATCTCAATTACATCAATTGAGAGGGAGAGTTGGGAGATCTGATATTCAATCTTATTGTTTCCTTATGACTAAGGAACATTATAAATATCATATTAGTAAAAGAGATGATGAAGTATCAGAAAGGAATATTGCTATTATAAGACTTAAAACAATGGAAAATTCTAATGATGGATTTGAAATAGCAGAAGTAGATCTTAAGTTAAGAGGACCGGGAGATATTATTGGCACCAAGCAAAGTGGTTTGCCAAACTTTAACTTTTTAGATATAGTAAATGACTCGGAATTGATAAGTAAAGCAAAAATAATAGTAGAAGATATTCTAAAGCAAGATATTAATTTATCAAATTATGAAAATAGAATTTTGAAAGAAGAATTATTGGTCCGGTACGGCAAAAATAAATCATTTTATAACATAGCTTAGTTAAAATTATGTCAATTATCATTCATAATACAGAGTTTGATCCAAAAATAAATAAATATTACTTAGATGAATTGATAGAAAATTATATTCGAGAAGATAAAATATCTGATTTGTTTATAATATTACCTACTGCAAAATGGAAACGTAGACTTAATAATTCTATTATTATGAAATATTTTGAATTTCATAATAAACCAGTAACTACTTTGAATATATTTAATCTTAAGAAGTTTATTGAATTTGTCTTTTCCAAATTATTTAATGCAAATGAATATATTGTTGTTTCTGATGCTTACCGATTAGCTTTGTTTGAAGAAGCTTGCAATAGTGCAGATATTAAATTTTTCAGAAATGGTAACCAAACAATGAATCTTAATTTAATAAAAAGGTTATCTCAAACAATATATGGATTAAAGGAAGACGGAATTAGTTTAGCTGATTTAGAAAAGGATTTGTTTAATAAGTATGAGGATAACGACAATATTAATGATCGTAATCGATTAAGTGATATTTATAATATATACTATGAATTTGAAGAAAAGTTAGGTAAGCGTCTATTAGATCTACCTAGTATGATAAATAAAGTAGCCTCCGAATTATTGGCTATTAATAGTTATAATCCTCAAAAAATTAAAGAGAAAGTGTTTGATAATAGAGATATTCTTATCTTGGTTAATGGATTTACTGATTTCAAAAAGCCAGAGATTGAGTTATTTTCAAAATTTGGATATTCCGATATTCGTTTTGTTATTAATATGGATTTTTCAATTAAAAATGGACCTCTTTGTGGTAATATGATTGAAATCATTAAGTGGTTCGAAGAAACCAAAAAGTTTAAGATATTTGATGACGATATTATTAACAATAATATTAATTTTGATAATTATAATGATTTAGATATAAATACTTTTTTAAGGAGGAATTTATTTTATGGAAAAAACACTTTAAACTATGATAAATTAAATAGCATAGTTCATATATGTGAGCTACAAGATAAACACATTGAAATTAAGTTTATAGCTAAATTAATAAAAAAATTAATATTGGAAGATAAATATCAATCTAATGAGATATGTGTAGTTACGAGAAACCCAGCTGAATATACGGATTTAATTAGAAATGAATTTAATATTGAGAAAATTCCTTATAATATTTCTGATAGGTTTGAGCTTAAAAGCTCTCCAATTATCACTTTAATATTTAATGTATTAGAATTAGTGCTGGAAGACTATCATCGCGATAAATTTATAAATATTTTAAGAAACCCTATACTTAATATAAATAATGAGGATTCTTTAGATATCAACAATCTTATTCGAGTATTCTCTACCTTCAAATTATTAAGATTTCCGTGGGAACCAAAATTTGAGAATAGAATATATTATCTTGAAAAATTAATTGAGCAGAAAAGTAAAGATGGAGCTGATGATTTTGAAATATTTAAATTAGAAGATGAGAAAAAGTCAGTTGTAAAAGCATTAGAAGATTATATAAAGATAAAGAAAATATTCCCAGAAGTTAACAGAGCAAGAAATTTTTCTCCGTCAGATTTTCACAAATTCATTAAAAAAGATATTATTGAGAAGCTTGGTATTGTAGAAAGGATTAAAGAATTCTATAAACAAATTAATATTGAGAATACTCAATCATTATTGTATTATACTTATGAAGAAATCGAGAAATTATCTAAAGCTTTGAATAAATTCATAGCTTTGCTTGATGAAATGGTATTTATACTTAATATAGACAATAGCAATACAAATTATAAGTTGGATATATTAATAGAAAAACTCAAAATAGCTGTCAGTGGTGAAAAATACAATATTAAAGAGAAAATTAATTATGGCATTGAAGTTACTTCAATCGAACAAATTAGAGGTATTCCTTACAAAGTTTCTATTCTTTGCGGTTGTTTCGAAGGAAATTTTCCGATTGGGTTCAAAACTGATTCATTTATAGGTAAGGAATTACCAAACTCAAAAGAAAGACATTATAATTCGGAACAAGTTCAATTCTACCAATTCCTTACGAATAATATTGAAGATAAAAAAAAGCAAATATATATAACGTACCCAAAAACTATTAATGATAATGAAATTGTCCCTTCCCATTTTTTGAATGCATTATATAAGATTACAAATTTAGAAGTAAATCCTGCTAACATTATAAATGATGAAACTGCAAGATTATTGGATTGGTATAATTACTTAACTAATTCTATTGAGATTGAAGAAGATACTTTTATAAAAATGAGCAAAGGTATTATAGACAATGATAACTTTTACTTCTATAATGTAATTAATAAGAATGATTTACTTCCAAAAGTAGAGCTTAAAATTGATGATCCTGATATAGTAAAGATGTACCATATTGATAAAAATACTAAAATATCAATATCGGACTTGGAAAAATACAATGAATGCCCTTATAAATATTATGTGTATAAGATTTTGAAAATTAAGGAGAATGAAGAAATAAGCAAAAGTTTATCTCCATTAGAAAAAGGAAATATAATCCATTACATTCTCTATAAGTTTTTTATACAACTAAAAAACTCAGCAAGCACAAGCAATTTACTTAATAAGCTTAATAATCAGTTTATCACTATTAGTTTACAAGAATCTAAAAAAGAAGAAATTTATGATTTATTTGTTAATATAGCACACAATATATTAAATCAAGATGAAGATATTAACCCTTTATTTGAGATTTATTATTATGAATTGTTAGGGTTTGAATACCAGCCTCAAATAATAAAATATCCTAAATTTGATGATAATAATGGTAAACTAATTCAATGGTTAAGAAATGAAATAAATAGGCATAATGAAAAAAATTGGAAATATTATCCATCATTATTTGAGTTTTCATTTGGCTTTGATAAAAATACTCCTGCAGTATCTGTAGGTGATAAGTTTATGCTAAGAGGAAAGATAGATAGAGTTGAATTTAATTCAAATACAAATGACATAAAATTTTTAATAGCTGATTATAAAAATAAAATATTAGAAAAACATAAATTGAGCGCAATCTTGAAAGGTGAATCATATCAGATGCCGCTCTATATGTATGCTTTTAAAGAAATAATAAATAATAAATTTAATATCGAAGCAGGTTATCATGGCGCTGTATATTATCCTACGACTAATTTTTATTTTGAAGGTAAAAATATTGATAAAAATGTAGCATTATATGATGATGAATTGAAAGAGTATCTTGTTTCTTCTAGTGCAGGTATAAGATTAAAAAATATAAATATAGAGGATATTATCAAAACCACAATAGATAACTCAATTTCTATAGCAAATGAAATTAACCGTGCTGTGTTTGATATTAGACCTGGATCACATTGTAAAAATTGTTCGTTTGCATCTATTTGCAGAAAAGACGAAATATAAAAATCTTATTCTAATAAGGAGGCTGTCTCATAAGTGAGAATTAAATATTTTCACTTATATTTCCTTGATTCAAAATGATAGTATAATATCTCAATAATTAAAAGAAACAAAAGGCAAGCTACATAAGTCTATAATAATAAATGATTTGCAAAAACAAGTCGTCCTACACTTTGGAAGTGTAGGACGACTGTGAAGAAGTGTAGGACGACTAGAGAATTAAAAATTAAATCATTGCTGCTGACTTATGAGACAGCCTCTTATTTAAAAAATTAATCTCTATTGACCGCAGTTTCCACCTTTGGATAAAATATCAAGATTCTTTTGAGCAGTAGAATTTTTAGGATCAATTTTTAAGACTTTACGATAATTAGCACATGCTTGCGAGCCATTTTGAAGGTTGTGATAACCAATTGCTTGAAATAGATAAGCATAAGCTTCGTTTGGATAAATTGATGCCCAACGTTCACCTACCTTAATTACATCGTTAAATTTCTTTTTATCTAAATATGTCTGACCTAATTTACTAAAAGCTTGAATTAATACAAAATTATTTTTAGTAGTATCCTGTTTACCTAATTCGATTACTGTGTTGTAAATTTGCTCAGCAATATTTACACTATCTAGATTCATATAAGCATCGCCTAAGCTTATTCTAGAATATAATAAATTAGAATCTAAAGAGATAGACTTTTTAAGAGGTTCAATTGCTTTAGAGTAATCTTTAGATAATAAGTAAGACTGGCCAATATAATAATATGCAATATGATCGTTCATTCCATTGCATTTATTATTAGATAATCTTCTAGTCAAAATATCAATCGCCTCTTGATATTTCCCAATTCTATGGTAAATAGACCCCATCATATCCATTATCCTACAGCTTTCATTTGGATCAATTTTTATAGCTTTTTCCCATTCCTGAAAAGCCATATTAGTATCTTTGAGCATCATATAAGATTGACCAAATTTTTGATAATCATAGACTCCTAATATTGTATCTTTTTCCGCTTGTGCAAATGCATCAATATCTTGCTTATAGAGAGAAACGGCATCTCCATTAGAATTTCCTTTTTTTGTTAAAATGTCAGCAGCATCATATAATGCACGAGCTTTCATAAGGATAGCTTTATTTCTAACTGAGTCTATTTCTTTAGAAACAATATTTAAATGATAGGCTGCAGTATCAAAAGCTCCAATAGCATCAAGGGATTGTGCTAAATACCATCTACCTAATGAACCAGAAGGTCTTAAATTGATGTAATTTCTTAGGGTAATTACAGCATCTTTGTAATTCTTGGATAAAAACAATATTTTACCTTGTTCAAAAAATGCACGAGCATTTTTGGGATCTTGCTGAGTAATTTTATTCCATTCTTCTAATGAGCGCGTAAAGTACTTGCTTGATAAATCTTCATCACTTTCTCTATTTCCAAGCCAATATAGTGATATTGCTAACTTTTCTCGCGCATTAACCAAATTAGGGTTTAAAGTAAGAGCTTCTTCGTAGTTTTGCATAGCTAATTCATATACTCTTTGCTTAAAGTAATAATCTCCAAGAGCAACAAAGGCTGCAGGTTCCTTTTTATTTAGTTCACGTGCTTGAGTAATCAATAATTCAGCTTTTGTTAAATCTTCACTAGTAAGGTTTTCTTTAAGTAAATATACATTTGCCATTTCTAGAAGAATAAAAATATTATTTTCGTCACGATCTTTGGCTTCTTTTAGAACTGACATAGCTTCATCTCTATTATCAGAAAGAGTGAGAGCATGTGCTAATTTGATTCGTGCGTCAATGTTCTTTTTATCATATTCAACTGCTTTTTTGAACATATTGACAGCGTCATTGTATTTATCCATTTCCAGATATACTGTACCAGCTACAAAATATATCATAGCATCTTTAGGGTTTTCGGTAATTGATTGAGGTATTAATTGTATTGCTTTTTCAAAATCTTTCTGTTCGACTGCTTTTAATAATTCATCGCTAGTTTGGGAGACTGCATAATTAAAACTTAAAACAATTCCTATTAAAATCAAAAAGTATTTCATTTCTAAGTATGTCCTATATATAAATTTTATCAATTAATTTTATTTTCACTTGGCACTAATTCTATTTTTGCAAATGCTGGTACTATTCCATAATCAAGAAAATACTTTTGCACTTTAGTCTCTTTAGATAAATATGATGCAAACCAAAATGGCTTATTCATTCTATCTTCTCTTAAAATAACTTTGTGCTCAATTATATAAGGGTATTTTTCTTGTACAATATAACCTTGGTGTACTACTTGTGGTGGTATTCTTTTACCTTCCTTATTGATAAAGGAAATTCGCAACATTTTAAACTCTGGCTTTTTGACTATATCTGACAAATAAGCAATACCAATCTTATTGTTATCCTTTTTAACTTCATCTAATATATCATGAGTAGAATTTACTAATTTTATATTTTTGGTAAGAGAATTATTACGACAAGCAGTAAATATTAAATTTTGATAATGAGAATTATTTATACCTGTTGTTACCAATTCAGGCTCAGATTTAAGGTTAGAGTAAAAATCGGTAAATTTCTTGTGTTGAGTTAATATATTATAAATTTGCTCATCATTAAGAGTATCTAAATTTAATTTGCCATTTGTAAAAAATACTAAACCATCGTAAGCCATTATCATTTCGGGACGCCTTAAATTATATTCTTTGTTAAGAGAATCTTCATCTTTTAGATAATTGCGAGATAATACAATTGCTTCGGCATCACCTGAGAAAAGATAGCTTACTGCTTTACGAGAATTTACGTAGTTGACTGTTAAGTCAATATTAGGGTAGGATTCATTATAAAATTTGAAGACAGGTTTTAATAAATCTATAAGTAGAGTATCTACATAAACAACCAATTTGCCTTCATTAATAGATTGTTCAGATTTTGATTGATTAGCTTTTGGCTTTTCGCTATTACTTTCATTACAAGCAATTTGAATTGTTGATGCAATTAGTAAAGCTATCAAAAATGTTCTATTCTTTTTCATCTTCATCCTCAGTCATAAATTTATATCTTTTTTCTTGAGTGTATAGTAAAGAAATTCGATATATTCCAAAAAGAATAAATACTAATCCAGCCATAATCCTAAATTGAGGTTCAATTTCATTTAAAATTAAACCACTCAGTAGTAATATACCTATTAAAACGATTAATATTCTAACACTGTAATTAATAATTCTCAAAATCAATGTTCTATCGTCGCAATAATGTAACTGAGTGGATTATCATAAAATTATCTCAATCTAAAAGTTATTGGAATACTTACCCAGCACAAAATAGCTTGTCCGTTTTGAATAGCAGGAGTAAATAATCCATAATTTTTAATAGCATCTAATGCTGCTTGATTCAAGAGTTCGTGATCTGATGATTCTACAAAATACTTGCGAGCTTTGCCATCAGGACCAACTAAAACTCTTACAACTACTCTACCTTCCACTCCAGCCCTACGAGCAAGATCTGGGTAAACAATACTTTTCTGAAGTTTGCCAAGATCTACACCCGGTTCTTTTTCAACTGCAATAAAATCATCAGGAGCAGGTTCTTTTTCTTTGGTTTCGATTTTGACTTCTCTTTTCTGATCAATATCAATATTGTTTGAAAAATTACCTAAGTCTGGGCCATCACCACCAATAGGTGAAGCTCTACTCATAATGTCAGTTGTAGCAAATTCTTTCATATCTGCAGTAATTTGGGCATCTGGAACTCCAATAGGAGTACCTGCTCTAGCTGCGGGTCCACTCGAAATAATTTCTTGTGGAGGTGGCGGAGGTGCCGATTCTGCCGCATCTGGTGGAGGCAACTCAGTAATGCTTAATTTCACAATTGGAGCTAATTTGGGTGCTGCATTTGCATTTTCATTCTTTATTTGTATGCCTATGTATAATAACAATAAGAGCATAGCTATTCCCACAGTAATAAAAAAGCCACGCAAAGTATTTTTACGAATAAATTCTTTAAGCTCTGAAGCACCATAACCAGATGGTTCAGGTATTTCTACGATAGTTCTTACTACATTTGACATATCTACAACCCTTTTATTTTTTCGGTTTCTTTTTCTGAAATTGGTGCAATAGTAAATCTCCGTTGTCTTTTAGTAGGATTACCCGTACTATCAATTGACTTACTTATTTCAGAAGTAATTGCTACTTCTGCAAGATTTAGCTCGTCTAAGATACCTACCACAGTACCATAAGATGCTGAAGTATCAGGTTTTAGAGCAGTTATTAGCTTATTTTTTACAGCATCTTTCAAGTTTAATCTTTCTGCTAAAGATTTTATATCTTTCAAAGCAACTTCTTGTGGGTCTTCATCACCTATTGTATAAAAAATTTTATTATCATTTCTTACAAAAATTTGAAATAATTCAGATATCTTAACTTCAACTTCATCCTCAATTTCTGGTGGAATAGACATTTCCATTACTTGAGGAGTAGCCATTGTAGTAGTGAACATAAAAAAGGTTAACAGCAAAAATGTAATATCAACTAATGGAGTCATATCTAAATAAAAACCAACTCTTTTCATTTTCTTTCTTTTGCTTACTTTACCTCTTTTGGGTCTCTCAGCTTTTAATTGACCACCGCCACCGGCCATTTTATTCTCCTTATTTAAATTCTAAAATATAGACGTATTTAATAAATAAATGGTTACATTACCCACGCTTTTCGGTAACGTAGTTAAACACCGTTGCATTGTTTTTACGGAGTACGTCCATTGCATTGTATATCCATTTAAAAGTCAGTCGTTTATCAGCATCAATAGCAAATTTAGTAGAGGCTCTCACTTGCCTTGTGTTCTTGATTAATTCACTTAATTGATCTAAAGAATTTACTTTGATTTGTGCTTTAATTCTTTGTTCTGGCGTTAGCGATTTTGACATTTCCCATACTTGAGGTCTATCAGTTTCATTAGCTAATTCATAGTAATAATTAGTATCAAGACTAACAGTATCGACTGCAATCTTGACAATAGCTACATCTTTGTCAGGAACCTTAGAAGTATCAGCCGATACCTTAGGCCGCTGAATGGAAAACTTTTGTTCCGATTCTGCTTGTGACTTAAATTTAGCAGTAAACATAAAAAATGTTAACAGCAAAAAAGTAATATCCACAAGAGGGGTCATATCTATTACAAAACCTGTCCTTTTCTTCTTAATTTTAGGCACAGTTCTCTCCTATTAATAAATTAAAAAATAATAGAATTAGCCCTTAATTCTTATAGTGAAAATTTGAGTAATGTTAAGGATAGCTTCATCAATTAAATAGATAAAATTATCTACTTTGGTAGTGAAGAAATTATAGAATACGATAGAAATAATAGCGCCTATCAGACCACCAGCAGTATTGTACAAGGCTTCAGAGATACCAAGTGATAGCTGAACTGCAGATACAGTGCCACTTAAAGCTAGTGCTTGGAAGGCTCTGATCATACCTATAGTAGTACCAAGAAGTCCAATCATAGTTGCTACTGATGCTACTGTAGATAATATAACTAAATTCTTTTCTAATAGAGGAGTTTCCAAATTCATTGCTTCGTCAATTGCTCTTTGAACTTCAGAGATCTTTTTCTCCCCTGAATAATTAGAGTCATTTTCGATTTCTTGGAAACGCAAAATTGCAGATCGCAAAATATTTGCCATACTACCTCTTTGTTTGTCGCATTCTGACACAGCATCATCCAGATTCCCTTTGGTTAAGTGATCAATTATACTTTTTACAAATATAGAAGAACTTCCTTTACCACCAGCTTTACTTATAGAGAAAAATCTTTCAAAAATAAAAGTAATAGATATTAAAATTAGTGTTAATAATAATCCAACTAATGGGCCACCTGTATAGATTGTACCTAATACGTTTCCTGTTTTGGGTTCTTGTTTAATTGCAGGGTCATTAAAGTTATTCGGATTACCCATAGCAAAGAAATAAATAGAATAGGCAACCACAAATGAGAGCGTAATCACAATTACGTTAAAAAGATTTTTCATATAAAAAACTCCATTAAACTAAAATAAAAATTATTTACTGATTAATTAATTTTAAGGCATCTTCCAATTTTTCAGCAATTGTAAATACTAAGGTTAATTTAGTAATTACAAATATATTCTCAATAGATTTGCTTACATTGCAAAGGATGATTTTCCCATTTCTTTTTGCAAAATTTGAATGTGCTGATATTAACACACCAAGTGCGGTAGAGTTTAAATAAGTTACATTTTCAAGGTCTATTATTAAATTGTTTTTTTGTTGCTCTGCAAAACTTTTTAAAGTATCTCTTAACTCGTCAGTTTCAACTCCACCTATGAATTGGCCACGTAATTTGACCA
>JBDHXE010000055.1:0-12985 GCA_039810525.1 Chlorobiota bacterium
TTTTTAGAAGAAGCTTCTTCCATTAATTCTTTTAGTCTGTGCTGATTCTCTTCATTTAAGACGTTAAATGCAGACCATCTTGACTCATCATTTGGTATTGGATTGTTTTTCATCCAATTACCATTGACATATTTAAAGAAATCAGTACCTGGCTTGATAGAAGTATCCATATTCTTAACATCGAATACAGAATTAGGTTCTTGGTGATTGTTTGGTTCTTTAGAGTAGGTTTTGAGAGCTAATGCCAAAAATAATGAAGGCATTAATGCTAATAGCATAAATTTCATAAATTTCCTAAATATATTAAATAAAATTGTTTACTTGCGAATAATATAGACGTCTAAAAATACAATTTGTTTCATAAACACAAATAGTATTACCGTATAGCAATATATATTTTATTTATTCGTTTATAGATAAAATTAATTTACGGAGATTTTAAAATGCAATTTTTATCAAAACAAGAGTTCTTGGATAAAGTATTTGATTTTGAGAATAAGACAGAGTGGGAGTTTAATGGTGCACGTCCAGTAGTAATAGACTTTTATGCAGATTGGTGTGGTCCGTGTAAGATGCTAACCCCTATAATGGAAGAGCTATCAAAAGAATACAACGGTCTTATAGATATTTACAAGGTAGATACAGAACAAGAACAAGAGTTAGCAGCTGCTTTTGGAATAAGAAGTATTCCTTCTATTTTATTTGTACCAACTAATGATAAGCCAGTAATGGCAGTTGGAGCTTTACCAAAGCAAGAGTTTATAAAAGCTTTTAGTGATGTTTTTGGTATTAATGCTCCAGCAAGCAATTAGTTATGAATATAATCAAGAAATATTACATTCAGATAATGGCTACTACAATTGGTGGTATATTGGGTTTTGGATATTATTATTTTATTGGTTGTAATTGCGGTTCTTGTCCAATATCCTCAAATTGGCATATATCCACATTATATGGGGCTGTAATGGGTTTAATTGCTTTTTTCCCAAATAAAAAGAAAAAAGACAGTTAATAAATAAGTAAGTCAAATAGAAAAATGGGGCAATTATAATAATCTAATTCATTAAACTTGCCCCAATTTATCTATACTACATTAATTTTTTATATTTAATTCTTTTTGGTCCAGTATCTCCTAATCTCTTTTTCTTGTTTTCTTCATAATCCGTATATGTCCCCTCGAAGAAATATACTTTAGAATCACCTTCAAACGCTAGTATATGAGTAGCTATTCTATCCAAAAACCATCTGTCGTGGGAAATGATAACAGCACATCCAGCAAAATCATCTAATGCTTCTTCTAACGCTCTTAGTGTATTAACATCAATATCATTAGTTGGTTCATCGAGTAGTAATACATTTCCCTCTTTTAGTAAGGTCATCGCCAAATGTAGCCTATTTCTTTCACCGCCAGACAAAATGCCACATTTCTTTTGTTGATCACTTCCACTAAAATTGAATTTAGATATATAAGCTCGCGTATTAACTTGCTTATTACCCATATATAGAATATCATTGCCACCAGAAATTTGCTCATACACTGATTTTTCTAAATCAATCTCGCTATGCTGCTGATCTACATGAGCAATTTTGACTGTATCACCTACTATAAACTCTCCATTATCTGGTTTTTCGATACCCATTATTAATTTGAATAGGGTAGATTTACCTGCGCCGTTTGGACCAATTACACCTACAATAGCATTTGGAGGTAATGAAAAATTTAAATCTTCAAATAATATTTTATCACCAAAAGATTTTGAAATTGAATGAGCATCTATTACTAAATTGCCCAATCTAGGCCCATTAGGAATAAATAACTCCAACTTTTCTTCCTTTTGCTTTACATCTTCGTCAAGTAGCTTTTCATAAGCCGACAATCTCGCTTTAGATTTCGCTTGCCTAGCTTTAGGGGACATTCTGACCCATTCTAATTCACGCTCGAGAGTTTTCATACGCTTCTCATTCTGTTTGCCTTCTTGTTCCATTCTCTTGGCTTTTTGATCTAACCATGACGAATAGTTACCCTTCCATGGAATACCTTCGCCACGATCTAACTCTAATATCCATTGTGCAACATTATCAAGGAAATATCTATCGTGAGTGATAGCAATTACAGTACCTTTATATTGATTGAGGTGTTGCTCCAACCAATCTATTGATTCGGCATCTAAGTGGTTGGTAGGTTCGTCTAACAATAAAATATCGGGCTCTTGTAGCAATAATCTACAAAGAGCTACTCTACGTTTTTCACCGCCAGACAATACCTTAATTTGTGTATCTGGTTCGGGGCATCTTAAAGCGTCCATTGCACGTTCTAACTTATTATCAAGATTCCAAGCATCCATTCTGTCCAAAATATCGGTAAGTTCTCCTTGTCGATCTATTACCTTTTGCATTTCATCATCATCCATAGGTTCGGAAAACTTAGCACTTAACTCATCATATTCTTTTAATAAATTAGATACTTCGCTAACACCTTGTTCTACAATTTCTCTAACAGTTAAGTTTTCATCTAATAAAGGCTCCTGTGGTAAATAGCCCACTGAATATCCAGGTGCAAATACTACTTCACCATCATAAGATTGATCTACACCAGCAATGATTTTCATCAAAGTGGATTTACCAGAACCATTTAACCCAATAATCCCAATTTTAGCTCCATAGAAAAATGATAAGTATATATTACTTAAAATCTTTTTATTAGGTGGGATTATTTTAGATACACCAATCATTGAAAAAATAATTTTATTATCTTCAGCCATTATAATATAAAGTTAATTTTGAAACAAAATGCAAAAGTATGAAATTAAACTATATAGAGCGTGAAATATAATTAATTTCTTAAAAATTATTAGTTTACGGTTATTTATATTTTGGTAAATTCCAAAAATATTATTACTTTGCGTAGATATTATTTACAATTTTTAAATAATTAGTGCACCGCATAAGTTGCAGGTGTGTTTGTTTAACTAAATTAAGATTTTTTTCTTGGAGGACATTAATGTCGGAAAATGCAAACAATATGGAAGTAGCTGATTCTTCCAGTAATCAAAACAACCCATTACAAGGTATTCAACAATCTAAAAGACGATCAGTAGAAGCTTTAGCAGAACTTATCGAACACGGGAATTTTACTTACGATATTGATGATAATACTATAAGATCGTTGTATGAAACTAAAATCCAAACTATCAAAGAAGATGAATTAGTAAAAGGACGAATAGTTGAATTAACAAAAGATGAAGTATTTGTTGATATAGGTTTCAAATCTATGGGTGTAGTTCCCAAAGCAGAGCTACTAAATGCAGAAACATACAAAATTGGCGACGAAGTTGATGTTTTTGTAGAAAGAATGGAAGATTCGAATGGTCGTTTAATTCTTTCTAGACGTAGAGCTGATTTTATGAGAATATGGGAAGATATATTAGCATTATACGACAAACAAGATGTTGTTAAAGTTAAAATATTGAGAAGAATTAAAGGCGGTATGGTAGTTGATCTGATGGGTATAGAAGCATTCTTACCAGGTTCACAGATTGATGTCCGCCCTGTGAGAGATTTTGATGCTTGGGTTGGAAAAAATATTGAAGTTAAGGTAGTAAAAGTTAATCATCCAAGCGAAAATGTTGTTGTATCTCATAAGGTATTACTCGAAGAAGCGCTTTCAGAGCAGAGAAGCCAAATAATGTCAAGATTAGAAAAAGGTCTTGTATTAGAAGGTGTTGTAAAAGCTGTTTCTGATTTTGGTGTATTTGTCGATTTAGGTGGTGTAGATGGATTAGTTCATATTACTGATCTTTCTTGGGGTAGAGTAACTCATCCATCAGAAGTTGTTTCTTTGGATGAAACAGTGAAAGTAGTTGTACTTGAATTTGATGAAGAAAAGAAGCGAATCTCATTAGGAATGAAACAATTAACACCTCATCCATGGGATACTATTGGTGAAAAATATGAAAAAGGTACTAAGGTTAATGGTAAAGTAGTTAGTCTGACTGATTATGGTGCTTTTATTGAAATAGAGAAAGGTATTGAAGGTCTTATTCATATTAGTGAAATGTCTTGGACACAACACGTAAAGCATCCATCACAAGTTGTTTCAATGGGACAAGTAATTGATGCAATTGTATTGAATATTGACAAAGAAAATAAGAAACTAGCTCTTGGAATGAAACAATTAGAGCCAGATCCATGGGAAGATTTGATGAGAAAATACCCAATTGAATCACATCATACTGGTATTGTGCGTAACCTTACTAATTTCGGTGTATTTGTTGAGCTTGAACCTGGCGTAGATGGATTAGTTCATATTAGCGATCTATCTTGGACTAAGAAAATTCGTCACCCCGGAGAATTTGTAAAGAAAGGTGAAAGGCTTGAAGTTGTGGTAATTAGTATTGATTCAGAGCAACGTAGAATAGCACTCGGTCATAAGCAAATAAATGACAATCCATGGGATATTTTTGAAACTAAATATCAAATTGGATATGAGACTGAAGCTAAAATTGAAAGAATAATCGAAAAAGGTGTAATTGTTGAATTGCCTGATGGTGTAGATGGTTTCGTTCCTGTTTCTCAACTATCTTTTGCGCCAGTTAAATTTATTAGCGAATATTTCAAAGTTGGAGATATATTACCTCTTAAAGTAGTTGAATTTGACAAAGAATCAAAGAAAATTGTTTTATCAGTAGTAGAAGCCTTACGCAATAAAGAACAAGATATAATTAGTGCGTACAATACTGCACACCCAGTGCCAAATGCAGATAAAGCTTCGCCAGCGGATATTACTTACGATAGTTCTCAGGCAGACTTTTTTAACGAAGAATATAACCCAGATTATAAAGCAATTAAGATGAAAGCTGAAGAAATGAAAGCAATGGCCTTAGGTTTAGAGGTTGTATCACACATTGATGAAGATAATGCTAATCAAAATGAATTAGAAGAAAGTGAATCAGTTGTTGAGAATTCTACAGAAACAGATGCTGCAAAAGATTCAGAATAATAATATATTTTAATATTATTATATAATATTAATAGCTATTTTGAAAATTCAAGATAGCTATTTTTTTTAACATTTTATCTAAAAGAATATTTTGATATTTCGCTATGCACGATATAATTATTAATAAAAAATGAGGCTGTAAAACGGTGACAACCTATAGTTATAAAATACTTGTATAAATGATGAGGCTATCTCATAAGGTAGAATTAAATATTTTATTCACAATTCTTTGTATTAAAATGGTAGTATAATAGAATAAATAATTAAAAGGAATAAAAGGGCAAGCTATCTAAGTCTATGAATGTAAAGAGCTTCAACTGGAGAAAATGCAAAGATAGTGAGGGATAAAAAATGATGTCCTACACTTCCGAATGCATAGGACATCTGAGAATTAAATTAATTTCTTGTTTTTAACTTATGAGACAGCCTCATCTAGGAAAATACATAATTCATTTCTTGTTCCCAACTTACGAGATAGCCTCTAACTTTTCATTATAAATATTTTAGAATTTAGGTGCAGCTTCTCCTGTAACTTTCTCAACAGCAGCACGAAATTTACTTATATTTTCTGGGCTATCTGGTTCCATTGCTGCTTTAGGACCGGGCATTAAAGTTAATTTTGCTAATTCAATTTTACCTTGTAATCCCTTTTTTTCTGCTACAAAATTGTAGTATTTTATCAGTTTCTCAGCCATAATTTTTATCTCCTTTTATTAAAATATCTTTAATGCTTCTATGTAAGGTGCTGCTTCGGGTCCCCATTGGTCGATAGGTTTAATTTCCCAACCACAATTATGGTCACCCTTGCCAACACAATTAGGTTCGATAGCTATCAATTTTTTACCAAAGAAAGCAGAGCACCATCCTGATGCATACCCCATTAAACTCCAACATACTGGCTCTTCTGAATGACCAATATAAGAAAGATGTTGATCTGCTTCGTAAGAATTAGACCATACTCCAGTGAAATAAAATTCACCAGTTTCTCTATCAAATTTAATTTCAGTTGGTGTTGCTTTTACAATACCTTCCCAAGTATGAATTACTGGTCCAGAAGCAAGCAATTCCATTTCATTCACAAATTTATAATTTGAGTTCATTTGTAAGAAATCAGAAAATCCTTGTTGATAGCCAAATTGAAGATAAATTTCTCTTGCTTTGTCCAACCCAACTGCTTCTATTATTTTAGTTCTTAGCAATCCTATTGCCTCTACATCAAACAGAGCTAAACGTGTAGACTGTAAGAAAGTAGTTACGCCAGAGTTTAAGTCAAAACTTAAATCTTTTCTAAAATCAAAATCCGTAGCTCTCATTTTAATAACCTCCAAAACATTGTGAAACAAATAATAACTTCTAATATTAGAATATTAATAAATATTAATACAAAAAAACATAATTCAAGAAAAGTCATATCTTTTTATAATGTAATGCAAATATAAACTAAATTTTCAAATTTCAAATTATTATATTTTACAAAGTTTAAATATTTAACAATAAATTTTTGAAATATAGATACAAAAAAAATGGGGGTTTTCACTACCCCCATTTATAATTTCAATGTTAGTCTAATAATCTTTATTTAACAATTAGTTTTTCGATTGAAGATTTGTTATCAATAGTAATTTTTACAAAATACATACCACTTGATAAATTCATATTATTAGTTTGAAAAACTGATAATGAGCTATTCAAATTCATATTCATTGATTGCAATATTCTACCATCAAGACTTAATATATCTATATGCGCTTGGTTTGTAGTAGAAAAATTATTAATAGTTATATTGAAATTATCTCCAATAGAAATAATAGAAGGATAAATCAAAACATCGGCAATTTTTAATCCATCATTTTCGATTACAGATACAGGCAATACTTCTTTGTTAAATTTAATGAGACCAGTAGAGCTACCACTAAATTCTGTAAAATATAATCTATAAATCTGTGGGTGCATATTTTGCAACGAATCAGTTGAAATAAAATAAACTAAATCTTTAGATATGTCATAAGATGATGTCCCCATATTAAAAGTTTTCCAATCTGAGCCAATAGTAGTTATCTTAGTAAAATAATTATCACTATTCCAATCTGCTGGCTCTGCATTATCTTGATTTTCATTTGTTACTTTGGCTACTCTAACTCCTTTATTTTGTCTTACGCCAGTTACAACATAAGGCATAAATGAATCTCCACCCAAAGGATAGTTGATTTCATATTTACCAAACACTAATTGCCAATCTTTGGCAGCAGGTTCTCTATCCAATGTTTCACTTTTATCAAAAGAAAAGTAACCAAAATTCTTACCAGTAAAACTCTTCTTAGTGACTTTACCTAACGATTCTTCTTTCCCATCTAAATTAGCATAAACAAATGAGTATTCTCCATTAGAGAAAGACTCAATATAAAACTTAACATAATTGTTGTTAGTAAGTTTAATCACAAATAATTTATCCCCTACTATATAATGAGTTGCCATTTGATAAGAGCCCCAACCGTAGTCTCCATCAGTTTCAAATCCATCACGCCCTAAATTAAATGCACCTATAGTCCAAGTGTCTTCAGAATTTAGGTGAGTCTCCCAATTATCAGACATCCCTAACGTATCTTTTGCAGAAAAAGAATTGAAATCGTCAACAGATTTATCTGGTACTAACCATACTTTAACTCCTTTTGCACCATTTACATGAATACCGCCACCCATTCCACTTGTTTCGAAAGCGATATCCCAATTCTGTGCATCAGATTCACCAGCAAATCCAGAAACAATATTATACCAAACATCTAATTTGTAATCTTTGCCTAATTTAACAGAATCTGAAATGATTTCAGATTTTAAAGTTAATGATAATGTTAGGAAAGTAAAAGCTATTATTTGTAATAATCTAAGCATATAAATAAAAAATATAGTTAAACAATTTTATTCTACCAAAGTAACATTTTTTACTTAAATTAACAAATTATTTCACTATGCTAATTCCTTTTTAATTCAATACCATTCCAATTATTTGAAAAATAAGGTAATTTATTACTGACATCGTTAATAATGATTTTTTTACCATCTTTAGCAGTTGTATAGAGATTATATATAAATTCTTCATAATCTTCATTTTCGTAATTTATCACTTTGGTTCCAGAATAGTATTTTCCTATTTTATACTTTTCTTTCATTTGCTTGATTATTTCTTTTGGAGATAATTCATTCATACACTTCATATCATTATCACGTGTCCAGTAGCAATGCAAACAATCTAAATTTCTATTCTCAATTACATAGAAAGTATTGAAAGGGTTACCTACCAAATCTGGGTTTGTAGGTCCAAATATTGCAAAAGTCGGTTTCTTGAACAAGTTATGAGCAAAATGAAAGAATGAACTATCAATCGTAATAAAGTCAGTTGCAAACGAAGATAATGCAACTTGCTCTCTCAGTGTTAAATTTAATTTAGCAGCATCAATAACTCTTTCATCTCTTATATCTAATTTTAATTGTCCTAAATTGATGATTAAACAGTCAGGATATTCGTTTAGTAATTCTATAACTAATTCATTTGAATGAGGATAACTTCGTTTTATATCCTTGCTAGTATTAAGATGTATTGCAAAAATCATTTTTGAATCTTTAATCAGATTTTTAACTTTATTGATTTCGTCATTTTGAATGTAGTACTTATATTCTCTATCAATTAGCTTGAAACCAGCTATATTTGCAAAAATATCTAAGAATGAAATTCCATTATAATACTCAGGAAGCTTAGACAATATATTATTATAATCTATTATTTCTAAAGAATCTTTATTAAGTTCTAAAATATCAGTGTCATAACTATTATTTTTTATAATTGAATTAATGTGTGGGTTATTTTCATAAATTACAGCTTCATTTTTTCCACATGCTACAATTATATTAAGATGAGGATAATATTGCTTTAAATTGTTCACTATTACTGTAATTGCTAGAGAATCACCAATAGCGTTAGGTGTTTTAATTAATACATTTTTCTTATTAATATAGTCTCTATTCCAAAAGGCATTGCTCAGAGAAGTTAAATTTTTTATTGGAGGATTGTTATGTTTATATTCAGCAAAGAATCTATAGCTTTTTAGGTATCCAAAAGATTTTGGACTTCGTGGTTTTAGTTGTTGAGCATTAATAAGCTCATTTTGAGTCATTTCTAAACCACCATTTCCAAAGTAAACATCCCAAAAAAATTGAGTTATTTTATCGCTTCTTTTAATCTGCATATTTTCATCTAAGTATAATCCAATAGCAGATCTAGCATCTACTAAAATAGGGTGGTCTAATATTGATGCCTGATATCTAATAGGGTATAGTTTACTAGTGCTTGATTGAAAAAGTTTTAAATTATGAATTACTTTTAGATCATTTTTTGATTTGTTCCATAAATTTAACCCTAATTTGATTTGGTCAGACACTATATTGATAATCCCCATATTGTTATTGTACATATCTTTTACAATATTGAAATAAGGTGTATCTTTGCTTAATTCGTAACATTTATTAAAATACATAATTGATAATTCAAAATCATTATATGGGCTTAACATATTCAATAAACCAAAATCCCATAGTACAGCAAGTATATCTATGAGATTCTTATTATTACTACTAAACATTGGATAAATTTTAAAAAGATCTATATTTCGTCTGTGAAGTTTAATCGTTCTATCAACCTCACTCATCATATCACTTATGTTTTTCTTATTGGAAAGTGCATCTTTACCTTGAAGAAATAAACCTAATGTTTCACGTAAGTGTATTGGTTTAAATTCCTTAGATAATCTAATAAAAAATTCGTAATCGCCACCAATTTTATAGCTTTCATCGAAATATCCTATGGTATTATGAACAGATTTTTTCCACATAGGCTGTGCACCGAAATTAGAATTTGATAATACTGTACCAAGATTATAATCAGGAAACTCATATCTTAATAAAGATTGAGTATTACTAAATGTTTCATTTTCTATTTCAGTAATAATCAGATCTGGATAAACTAAATCATATTCAGGGTTTTCATCTAAGCATTTAGACAATAACTCTAACGCATCTATTCTATGTCTATCATCAGTATTAGCGCTAGTTATATATTTACCTTTTGATAATTCAATTGCTCTATTCCAAGCTTTATAAAGAGTTTCTCGTTCTTTTGTTTTGTGATAAATTATTTGATTTGGAAATTTATTTAAATATGGCTCAATAATAGCAAATTCATTTTCTGGCGAATTACTATTAATCATTATAATTTCTAATTTACCGCTTTGGAATAAAGTTTGGTTAACCAAATCTTCCATTAATCCCTTCATAAATCTTTCTGATTTATAAATTGATACGATAGCAGAAACTTTAATATTATTATCAATATTAACTTTTGGAGTAGTATCTATAATATTATTAACTTCTACTTCTACAAGATTCAGATTAGATATTTCTTTTAATGAAATTTTGGAATCTAGTGTTGTTTTAGCTTCATTGTTGTATAATTGTTTGTAAATTATCCCAGTCTTTCCATTCAAAATATCGTTTACTGCCTTTGTAATTAATTGTGGATCAATATTTTCAATACAATATGGCTTGTCAAATTTGCAGTTCCAATTGCAAAAGTAACAATCCAAAGGCAAATAAATAATTGAGCTAAGTTGATGATAAGGCAAAAATCGTCCAAAATGTCCACCACCCAATATAGTAATATTAGGTTTCTCCACAGCACAAGCTATATGCGAAAATGATGTCTCTGTACCAATAGATAGTTTAGAATAATACACTAAACAAGCAGATTCAATTAAACTTAATTTGCCGCATAAATTTAGATATTTAAATTTAGCACCTTTAAATATTTCTTGATGTAGTTCATATTCTCTTTCACCTCCTATTGCTATTACAGTAAAGTTTTCAATATTTTCAACATTGTTTAAACCTTTATCGAAATATTTATAATCACGTATTGAATGTTGCCCTCCTGCAAATAAAATAATTACTTTTTCTCTATCTAATTGGTAACTTTTATAAAAATTTTCTGCAAAATCTATTGTCTTGTCATCAAACCATATCCAAGGGAGCGCATCATAATTATGTATACCTATTGCATTCAGTAAATCCCTATGTCTATTGAATTCTAGGGCATTTCCTTTTATTGAATTTACTAATAAGTTATATTTACCATCATAATTACTTTTTGTTTTCTCATCATTATTGGATAAATCACCATTTAAAGCAATTTTGTAATTGATATTTTTAGCCGTAGCAAACATATCGGATAGTAAATCTCTGCTATATATAGTATTAATTGAATAATCAAACTTGTATTGAAGAAAAGTGTTTATTAAATCAATACGATATTTCTCATCTCTAAAAAATAAATCTTTAACAATTTCAATAGTATTATTAATGTATGGGCATAGTTTGTAAATCTCCGATAAATGTTGTTGTATCAAAACAGTAATTTTAGAATAAGGAAATTGCTCTTTAATAGACTTTAACATACCTATTGATAGAATAGTATCACCAATAGAATCAGTTCTTACTATTAATATGTCTTTATTATTAAAATCAAAGGTTGTGTTTGTATTTATGTTGCTTATAGAATTAAATGGGTTAAATTCAGCAATCACAAAGCCAAACTTTTCATCTGATTTTATTAATATATTGAAACGTTTATCATCAATCATTTGTAGATAACTTTTATGATGTTTCAAATGGTTAGCGTCGTCGAGCGCTATAATACACCTGCTTTTAACTTTTGAAATAAGATAATTGAATTCTATATTTCCTATATGGCCAGCACTATCTAATAATACAAAATCAGGAGAATAATTAAATTTCATCAGAACTTTATCAATAAGATTATCTTCTAAATTATTAAAATTAGTTTCTCTAAAATAATTCAAAGCACGTTCTGATTCTGAATGATCTATTATTATATTGTTAAATTCAATATTATTAACGGTATATTCTTGTATTTGTTCATAGGTAGGCAATAGATGTTTGGGTACTGACAAACCATTTAATAAATTTACATAATTGGATAAACCACGTTTAGCTAAATTGAATTCTGCAGTAATATAATAATTAGGATTAATTTCAATAGTATAAAATTCAAACCCATCTATATGATGTTGTAGAAGTGATTCGATAATTATTCTAGTAGAGCCCTCACCCAAATATGTGCCAGTCTCTAAAATTTTAGTTGGTCGATATTGACCAATATAAGTATTAATAGCTCTTTTGAACTCAGACTCTGCATCTATTTGAGTCAAATCTTTATCTTTCATTAAATCTTTAGCAACAATAATTTTCTTTTCATATTTAATGTTACTTACAATTAGCTTAGCTAATTGCTTAACCTCTTCATTATTAATATTATACATTTAATTATACTGATTAACTTTATTGTAATTTAGAAAATAACTGAACCTTTATATTTAGAGCAAAAATTTTGCCACAAAGCAAAAATAATTATTCGATTATTTGTATTTATAATAGAATTATATTATATTTGCAAAAATGATATGCAGGGATTTACAATGAAAAAATTATTAGTATTAATATGCTTATTATGTAATTATTACTCTTACTCTCAAAGTATTACTATATTTGATGTTGATATGAGTACATATCCTATAATGAGAGCTAAGTTTTTTGCCTTAGACAGTCTAGGAAATCAAATCACAAATTTGTCTCCTTCTGATTTTAGCATTGTTGAAAACGGCTTACAGCGGCAGATCACTAGTATTAGCTGTCCTCCTCCCAAACCTATTGATGCCTTATCCTCATTGTTAATAATTGATGTAAGTGGCTCTATGGGTTGGGGAGCTAGTACAGTTTCTAATCTTGAGCTTGCCAAAGCGTCAGCTAATGCTTGGGTTTCAGGTCTGCCATTAGGCAATAGCGAATGCGCTATTACAACATTTGATCATAATAATTATCTAAATCAAGATTTTACAACAGATAGACAAAAACTATTAAATG
>JBDHXE010000056.1:0-12972 GCA_039810525.1 Chlorobiota bacterium
TCTTTATTGTCTGTTGATATATCACCCCAATTGCCCGATCTTATGATATATTTATTATCATTTGATATTTTTAAGTCGTAAGCACCCTTAATCATATCTATACGATTTATCAATTCACCTGAAATTGTATTGTAAACACTTATACCAGATGTATATACACTATTACCCCTTGTTGTTGCCAATAAACTTCCATCTTTATTAAAGCATACATTTGTGCTTGGTTCAAATGTATTTATTAAGGATTTATTATCAACATCATAAACAAAAACACCACCATCAACAGGACTTGCTATTGCAATAAAATTATTGATGCAATCTATATCCAAAATCTTATATCCTGTTTGCGGATATTCATAAACTAATTCACCCGTCTCTGCATCCCATAATCTTGGAACTCCGTCATCACCACCAGAGGCAAGATACCTACCATCTGGTGTAAACTTCACTGCATTGATTGCATTGGGATAGGTAAATTTTGTCCATACGGTATCGGGTAGCTCGTTTGTCTGTCCCCTACCCGTTTGCGTATTACAAATAAGCACTACTACAAGTGCGGCAAGAGTGAAGAGCACGCTGACTCTTCTGTTGTTTTGTTGGTTTTTCAACATTATATATACTCCTAAATAAATTATAAATTTCGGGGCTTTTTTTGCTCCCGACTAAATACCAATTTTTTGCTATTTAGTTGAAAGCAGAAAACTTTTTTCATTTTTGTACACTTCTTATATATAATGACAATTAAGTCCTGAAAACTTCTCACTCAAAATTGATATTTTACAATAATAGGTTGATATTTAATTATTGTTATCAATTTTGTTGATTGTTGATAAGGGTTTGCGGATATGATATTTAAGCTATATAATAATCCTGAGATGATATTCAAAAAGAGAAATGAAGTAAAATTTAATAAGAAATTAGAATTTATTTATCAATAGAATTGCTATTTAGATTTTATCAATTCTCATATTTAAAAGTAGAGTAATCTTATATCGATACCCTTCTCCATAGTTCAGAGCTAAATTTTGGGTCAATATACCCAGAATACTTTTCTAAATTTGGATAAAATTTTGTGAAGTTTTTTGCACTCATACGGGCATCTTTGGCTGGATAGACTCTACCCCCGGCATCTGCTACTATTTTATCACATATTTCTAATAAATCAAGAAGATTCTTCCCTATCATTTTAAAGTCAATAGCTAATGTAATACCTTCCATTGGAAAGGACATTAGTCCGGGCGATGGAATATTACCAAAAGTCTTTAATACTGTCAAAAATGATGAATATCCCGATTTTGCAATTAATTTAAATATTTGATTCAAATTGTATAGCGAATTTTGCAATGGTATCACGAATTGATATTGTAGGAATCCTCTTTTGCCATATACCCTATTCCAGTTTATAATCCCATCTAATGGATAGAAGAATGATTCAAAATGAGTAAATTGTTTTATATTTCTATGAAATTGTTTATTAAAATATAGATAATTGAAGGTTTTAACAGTAAAAGGGTTAATAAAATCAAATTCGATAGGAAAATTCATTGCTTTTTTATCATTTGGTATATATTTTATCTGATGTTTTAGATCTGCAAAATTTCCTCTTGAATATATACCATAACCTAATTTATTGGTACTTACCCAAGAAACAGTGTAATCATAATCAAGTGATTGCTCATTAATTTCAAAGAACTCTTCAAAAGAAAAGAATTTAATAAATTCGGCATCAATTATTGGTCCCAGTGATTTGATAAGTTGTATTTCAGCATTTAATATTATACCAGTAAGCCCCAAACCTCCTATTGTTGCAATAAATAAATCATTATTTTGAGTATTAGAACAGTGATAAATAATACCATCGCTCCTAAGAAGATCGAAAGATTTGATGTATTTACCAAAAGTTCCGTATTTATGGTGATTTTTACCGTGTACATCATTAGCAATAGCCCCACCTAATGTAATTAACTTAGTACCAGGTGTAACGGGTAAGAAGTAGCCTCGTGGTAGGAATGTATCAATAATTTCTTTGAGTGTTACTCCTGATTGAGCTTTTAATATACCACTATTATCATCGAATGCAATAAATTTATTTAAATTTGAGCAATCTACCAATATATTATTAGAATTTAGGCAAGAATCTCCATAACTTTTTCCCAATCCATAAGGTAATATCTTTTTATGAATACTTGTAAAATCGAAATTATAGTTATTTAATATTCTGATTTCTTGGTTATTTGGTATAGGATATTTTCCAAATGAATTATATTTTTTCATATTATACCTATTAGCATTATTATACCTATCAATAATATGCTTAAATAACTATATTTATCCTTAATACTGAATACTATTGGGTCTTCATTCATCATAGATCTATCTGCCAAAACCCAAACTCTCATATTCCAATGTAAGAGAATTGGAATAATTAAATATAATATTTTAGGGTTAGAGTATAATTGAGAAATTGTATTGCTATTGATATATAGCACCATTACCAAAACAGATATCATACTTGAGCATATACCCATTATTTGAACTATATTCATATCATCAGCTATATATGCTCTCCCAGAAAGTTTTTCATTTTTAGAATTTTTAAGTTCTGTAAATCTTTTCAGAGCGCCCATAGAAAAGAAAAAGAATAAGGCAAATGCCGCCAACCATTCAGAAATAATAAACCCGCTCGTAGCCGATCCAGCAATTATTCTCATCGTATATAATAATGCAAGTGTAATTATATCAACTATATAAATTCTTTTAAGATATATTGAATATAAATATGTAGTAATAAGATATATAAGTAATACAATTATAAAGGAAATATTGATGAAGACGCCAATCATAATGCCAATTGTCATCAATAGAATAGTATAAACAAAGGCATCGCTTATTCTGAAATTACCAGCAGCTAAGGGTCTATTCTTTTTAATTTTATGTTTTCTGTCGCTATTCAAATCCATTAAATCATTGAATATATATATAGATGAAGCCACAAAACTAAAAGATAAGAATGAAAGTAATAATTGAAAATAAATATTAAATTCAAGGCTATGAGCCAAAAGAGCAGGGAGGAATATTAGCAGATTTTTGACCCATTGGTATATTCTAAGCTGTTTGAAAATAATTTTATACTTAGGAGTGTTTGTTCTGCCCCACGTCTCAGCTATATTAGTAATTTCTTTAGCTTTATTTATTAATATTGTGTTGTCGCTTACGATTAAAGCATTTTGTGCAAAGCTCCAAACTACCAAATCTTTATGACTATCTCCTATATAGTCGTAATTTTTGTCGCCAAATCTACCTTTTAAATATTCTGCTTTATATTTTGCTGAAAGATTGATTCCATCTTTTGAACCTATTGCTTCATCCAAAAAATTGAATTTTTCTTTATATTTGTCCGCATAGTATTGCAAAGAAGCGGTTACTAATAGTATTGTTCTTCCTGACTTTTTTTCATTTATTAGAAAGTTTACAATTTCATCATTTAGAGGCATTGTATCAATATCTATTTGCACTCTATTAAACAATTGTTCTTTGAGGTATAATTTCCCTTTTATGAACCAAATTGGTATCATTAGTAAATAAATTGGATTTGATTTTATCAAAATGGCCATCGACTCGAACATCATATCCGATTTAATTAAAGTTCCGTCTAAATCTACGCATAGTGGTATATTGGTCATTATCTTATTTTAGCTATTCGTTTTTCAAATACTTGTAGAGCTATACCTACTATTTGATCCATATTATAATATTTATATTCTGCTAAACGCCCACAGAATATTACAGAATCACCTAATTGTTCAGCTTCTTGTTTGTATTTATTATACAATTCATTATTTTCTGCTTTTGGTATAGGATAGTAAGGTTCATTAATATTTTTAATGAATTTCTGAGGATATTCAAATGCTATTGAAGTCTTTCGGTGTTGCTGTTGGCTCAAATATTTAAATTCTGTAATTCTTGTATAGTCATAATTGTTAGGATAATTTAATTGCCCTACCTCTTGATAATATTCTGTATCGATTGTTTCGAAAGCAAAACTTAAACTTCTATAAGGTAGCTCTCCATAGATATAATTAAAATATTCATCTATTGGACCTGTGAATATTAATTTATCAAAGTTTACCCCATCTTTAACATCATTATATTCTGCATTAAGCAATAAATGAATATTCTTATGATTTAAAATATTATTAAACATAGCTGTGTAGCCATTTGTAGGTAGTCCTTGATATGTATCTTGAAAATAGCGGTCATCTTTACTAATATATACTGGTACTCTTGAAGATACAGAACTATCTAATTCTTCTGGTTTTACTCCCCACTGTTTAATATTATATCCATTGAATACATTCTTATAAATATAATTAGCAAGGAAATTGAGATCATCGTCTTTAACTTCTAACATTTTTAGAATCGGAATTTTTAATCCAAAGCCATAATTTTCAATCAATTTTTTTTCTAACTTATTTGCATATTTTGTAGAGAACAATTGCGGTATACTATTAAGATTGAAAGGTATAGGTACATTTTTCCCTTCTATTACGGCTTTAACTTTATGGATATATGTATTCCAATTTGTAAATTGCGATAGATAATCCCATACTTTTTTTGAATAAGTATGTAGAATATGAGGTCCAAATTTATGGACTAATATGCCATCATCATTATAATAATCATACGCATTGCCAGCTATATGATTCCTTCTATCCACTATGAGACATTTTTTGTCCAATTGTGTAGCTATTCTTTCTGCTAAAACAGCACCAGCATAACCTGCGCCAATTATTAAATAATCATATTTCATTTTCTTATTATTGTTTTAATTTCATTTATATCTATAATTTTAAAAGCAAGTGATATACCAAAATATATTATAGAACTAAAAATAATACTAAATATTGGGTTGATAGTATCTTTAAGGAAATAAAATGGTATAAATGATATTATAGTAATTGGTATAAATTTTAGTATTTCCAATAAATAGATTCTACTATGAGTATTTCTAAAAATATACATCATACTAATAAGTACACCAAACTCGCATAATATAGTGGCAAATGCAGAACCATACATTCCATATTTTGGTATCAAAATTATATTAAGTATAGCATTAATAATTAATCCTATAATATTAGCTTTTACTACTTTTTTCTCTTCTTTCCAAGAAATTAATGGAGTAAAATATATTGAAATCATATATTGAATTAAAACAGTAAAAGCTAAATATTGTAATATTATATTAGAATTAGTATATTTATCTCCTAATAAATCGACAGCTAAATCTGCTAAGAAAAATAAATATCCAAAGGCTAAATATCCTACAAGTAATTGAAGTTTAGCAAATTTTGAAATTAATCTATCTCTATCTTCAAACGTTTTGCGTTGTGATATTTGAGGGAAAAATGCACCTTGTAATATTATTGATGGTAAAATTGCGAAGTAAATTACTTGATGTGCGGCACCATAGATACCTGTTTCAAAATCACCTCTCATTAATCCTAATAATGTAATATCAATATTATTATATAGTGTGGATATTAGGAATATTAAGCCAATTGAGAAAGCTTCTTTAGAAATATTAATCCATAGTTTGAAATCAAAATTAAATGAGAATTTATTATATCTACGGAAGTAATATATGTACATTACAATTGAATTAATTAGCATAGACAAGCTAATGATAATGACAGCTGTTGTCAAATCTTCACTACTTTTCACCAATAAGATAATACCAATAAAATTAAGTAGGTATATTCCAATCGTTCTAAAAGCTATTACTTCCATTTTCTCAATTGCTTGAAAAAACCAATTTAACATAATAGCATTGCTAAATAATGTAATACTATATATATATATAATGTGTTGATTATATGCTAATTCTGGTTTGTTTATAATCAGTATTTGCACTACAATGAATAGCAAAATAAAGGATATTAATGATATCGTGATTCTTATACTTGTTATCAAATCTACGTATTTTTTAATAAGTGATTTGTCTTTAGCAATTTCTCTGATACCTACTTGGTCGTAGCCCAATGCCACTAATATTAGGAAATATTGTACTAATGATTTAGCAAAATTCAGAATACCATTGCTTTCTGGACCAATTGTTCTTATAAGATAAATAGTATACACAAAAGCAAGTCCTTTGCTTGCAATTTCAGCTAAGGATAGAGAGAATATATTCTTAATTATATTTTTGGCCACACTCATTTGATTAAGAATATACTTCTCGCCAATCTTTTAAATTTAATTCTGGGAAAATTGAATTTCTCTTTTCAGTATCTTCTAAATACTTTAGTTCAGACTTATTAAAAGTATTATTATTAATATAATTTTCAAAAAAATCACATAATTTATTAAAATCAGAATGATGATAAGAAAATCGCATTTCTGAGTAGTCTTTTGCTGACTGTGTATATATTAGAAATTGCCAATCTGATGACTGTAATAGCATCAATTCTCTCAATGCTTGTTTCAATATTCTAATAGCCGTATTATCTAAATTATCATTAAAGTATTTAGTGTATAAGTTATTAAATCTAAGTTCATCATTATAGATACACTCCCAAGTCCATTTATTCTCTTCGTTGCTCCATACAGTATGATTATTATCAACTCCCCAAGAACCTTCTGGTATAGATATTACTTCTTTGGGTTGAATCTGTATATACTGTTCTGATGCTGTTACCATATTCAAATATGGTGAATGATATAATCCTCTGATTACAGCTCTTAGGAACTCTGGTCCTTCAAACCACCAATGCCCAAACAATTCTGTATCGAATGGGGTAACAACAGTACTAAATTTGCCTGTATGATTATTATAATAATTCGAGGTATTTTCTAAATTATGAATAAAATGATTAGCTTGTTTGTCAATTTTGTCGTAAGTCCAATCGGGATGATACAAAGTTTTGTACATCATATCTGCTTTGCTATCTGTAACTCTCCAATAACGGTGCATAGAAGGAAAATGCTTTTTATGAAAATCTAAATAATCTGGCTCGGCAGGATAACCAATTTGTCCACTCCATACCTGCATAGAAAGATCGTGATGACGTGTAAATATAGCCGCAGTACCATATTCTACTTTTTCAGAAGATGCTACTTCGTACATACAAAGTGGGTTCTTATCAAAATTCCAATTTTCAAATTGGAAATTAGGTGAATTGATGGATATAAAATTTTCCTTAATATTATCATTAAATTTACCGAGTGGAATCGAGCGTTTTAATAAATCTTCATCAGTTACAAAATATTGTATGCCGTTAGCAGCAAGAATCTGTTCTACTCCACTTCTTAATCTCTTACTATGAAATGGTTCTATTGGTATATAGGTTTGCCATTCATAAGATGGACGATAAGCACATTCAGGCAACCAAATACCTTTTGGATATCTATTAAAGTATTTTTTATAATTTTTGACTGCTGTGCTAACTTGCAGATTAATGCTTTGGTCGTATCCTAACAAAGGGAAGTATCCATGAGTAGCTCCACAAGTCATTACTTCAATAGCACCTTTGTCTTGAAGAGTCTTCAATCCATTGATAATAGATGAATTATACTTTTTTAAAAAATCTTCTTTTTTATTAGTGTACCATTCTTCCCAGAATTGAGTTAGCCAAATATGATGCGGTTCATAACCCCAATTAGTAAAGTTTCTCCTATCTTCTTGAGCACCTTTAATTTTCTCATCACAATACTCTACAAATATTTTTTTAAAATCTTTATGCTCTAATTGTTCGCATAGAATCGGAGATATATCCAATGTAGCTTTGGGTAAAATACCTTCGCTCAGACAATCGTTAAATATATTAAGTAGCGGAATATAGCACTCAGCAACTGCTTCGCTTAACCAATCTACACCATGAGGCCATTTACCATGGTGAAGCACCCAAGGTAGATGTGTATGCAAAATTAAGACATAATTACCGGAATGCATAATTACTCCCAAAAATTATAAACAATGAATAAAAAACGCAATTTATTCAAAAATACTTCTTTTTCTCGCTTTTACAAATTAAGACTGGTATTAAATGAAAATAATCAATATTAGGTTTACTAAAACATTGTAAATTAACTTTGTAAAATATTTTGTCCTCAAAAAACACCCTCCTTATAAATTTATAATAAGAAGGGCAAAAATAATGTATAATCAATTTTTTATTATTTCGAACTGTCATCATTAGTTTTTTTAAAATTGCTAAGTATATCTACTCCTGTTGCTTTTTCTATAACTTCGTTGAGAGATATTACTGAGTTAGGCAATTGTGATATTACTTTATTCAATGGCGAACTGTCATTATTATTACCAGAATCTATTACAGTCATTTTATCAATTTTAACATCTTTTACCACATTGGTCAATTGGCTTATTATTTCTGGGAGCATATTTAGCATAAATACTTTATCGCCATTTCCTTGTGCTGATAGATATGCATCTATTTTTTTTCTTAAAACCTCTATGTGAGCTTCTCCATCAGCAATAATAGATGCGGCTTCTCCTTTGGCTTCTAATTCTAATGCCTCTTTTTTGGCTTTTGCTGGTTCTATAACATCAGCCATTAATTTTTGTTTTTGCAATTCTATTCTTTGTCTTTCTAACTCTTGTTCATATTTTACTTTTGCTAATTGTCCAGCTACTTCAGCTTCTTTTTCTTTAACTATGGCTTGTTTCTCCAAATCAGCTTTTGTCATTCTGTAATTATTCTTCTCTATTTCAATAGTTTTGTCAGCGTTAGCTCGTGATATTTTTATTGATTTATCAGTATCAATTTGTGCATTCTGAATATTTTGTAGAGCAATTGCTTTCGCTTTTTCTGCTGTTTCGTGTGCTTGGGCATCTGCTTCTTCGGCTGCTGCTTTTTTGGTAGCTGTTGCAATCAAAATTTGCTGTTCGGATAGAATTTTTGCTCTTTCTATTTCTTGATTAGCTATAGCTTTTGCTTTCTCAATTTCTTGGTTCGAAATTGCTTTCGCTTTTTCGATTTCTTGATTTGCATTAGCTTTTGCTTTTTCTGCTCTTTCCAAGGCAGTGGCCTCCGCTTCTTGTGCATCAGCCATCTTCTCAGCTTCTATTTTTTTGGCTCTTGAGATCACTTCGGCAGTTTTGCCTCTACCAATTGAATTTAAATAGTCATTATCATCAGAAATATTCGTTATTTTCAAAGTATCTAATTGTAATCCAAGTTTATTCAAATCCAAATCTGCTTCATCCATCAAAGTTTCAGCAAATTTCAATCTATCTTCATTTACTTCTTCTGGTGTAAGCGAAGCTAATACGCCTCGAAGATTACCTTCGAGAGTATCTTTTGCAATTGCATGAATATCGCTTGCACTACGTGTTAGGAATCTTTCTACTGCATTACCAAACGAAGGTTCGGTAGATGCAATTTTAATATTGGCTATTGCTTCTACTTTAAGAGGGATACCACCTTTAGAGTAAGCATTTATTACTTCTAATTCTATTGGTATAGTCTCGAGCGACATACGTGTAGCTTTTTCTATAAGAGGCATTTTGATAGTTCTACCACCACGTATAGTTCTATAACCAATTTCTTCGCCGTTTGCTAACTTTCTTCTTCTACCAGATAAAATAATTACTTCATTTGGGTGCGCAATTAACAGCATTTTGCTAATCAAAGTAAATATTACAATCAACGACACAGCTCCTACACCTGCGAAAAACAAAATCATTTCCATAATTTCTCCTATATTAAATTATAAATCGTATTTATCAACAATAGCTATATTATCATCAAATTCTATTAAAAGTATTTTGTCGCCTTTTCTTAGTTCTTCTATTTTGCTAATTGAACTTAGTTTTGCGATAATTTCTATAGTGGAGCCTGATGTTTCTATCAAAATCTTTCCTTTTCTATCTTTGCTTAAAGGTAATGTTACTATACCTTTTGAACCTATAAGCTCTGTATATTCTTTTGTTTTCCCAGATTCACTTTTTTTTAGGTAATTCATAAACGAATATCCAAAAATTGATGCAAATAGTCCTATAATTATAGAACTAAACAATTTAGTAGAATCACTAAAACTAAAAAGATCTCCCAGAGTACCACTTAATCCAAAAAACGTTATAAAATAGAGAATGTTTCTAAAACTAAAAATTTTACCAATTTCATATAACTTAGTTATATCACTGCTACCGATTGATTTTGCTGATATATCTTTATTGATTTCAATATGATGTGAAGTATCTAAATGATCTAAGTCTATATGATGAACATCTACTGTATCTACATCGTGTGCAGTACCTCCTGTAAATAATGAAAATAATACTAAAATACCGCCAAATATCAAGCAAGCTAAGTAAATAATTGACATATTGAACCTAAATTGAAAAAATTCTTCAAATTTAGCAAAAATATTCTATAATTTTACAATTTTTTTTCATAATTTAGAATTTTAAAAAAATACTTAGCTAATTAGAATGTATATTGAAAATGAGCTGTTTTATCAGAAAAGGGTATTTCAATTAATATCTGACCCAACTAAAGTATATAACACTAAGTCTGGCAAAAGATTACAATTCTTATCGCCCGGCAAGCTAAGTTCTATAGGACCCGATTTTAAGGATATTGCATTATTAATAAATGGATATTTAATAATTGGAGATTGTGAATTCCATATCAAAAGTAGTGATTGGATAGATCATAGACATGAATTGGATAGTAAGTATAGTGATGTAATTCTTCATATTGTATTAGAAGATATTATAGATATTAAAGGAAATTTTGAGACTTTGATTATTAGTGAAGACAAGTTAGAAGCAATTAATACTACTCAAACTATTGAGACTAACAATTTCACCGAGATTGAAGAGATACAAAACTTCGCCTTATTAAGGCTATTACGCAAAACTTCTAATGCCAAAAAGTTATTAAATAATAATTCGATTATTGATTCACTTCAAATACTTTCGCAAGAATTTATAACGAGATACGAGCATAGGCGGCATAGGCCAAAATATACATCAAGTAAGCTAAGTGAGATTATAGATGCTATTTCTAATTCTACAATTGTTAATTATTTATATGATATTGCTAACAACGAGAACATATCTGTATCTGATATAATGCAAAGTTTGATTAAAAATAAGATTTATGATGAAGGACCACATTTACGTAGGGAATTAGTTTTGAATGCAGTGATACCTCTACTATTGGCTTTGGCAAATGATAATAATAGGATCAATTTATTTGTATGGTATTGGTCTACTCCAGCACTGAATAATTACGGTATATTAAATAGAAAATTCCCTAACAATCCTCAAAATTTCTTATGGCAGCAGCAAGGTATGTTAGAATATATCGCAGAGTATGGCAATAGATCTAACCTAATTGCCGAATCTTTCCGTGAATATGGCTTTTTGGAAGTATTGAGTTTTTATAAAAACGGAAGATTACCTTTAGAATTCTTTGAGAATTAACTTATTAGTCTTGATATTTCTTCTGCTACCCTTAATGCTTCTGATGCCTCATTAGCATTTACTGCTATTGGAGTATTATCATTAATAGCAGACACAAAGGCAAATTGTTCTTCTGCAATAGCATTAATTTTATCAACATTGGGTTTCTCAAAATATATATTTCGATTTTTGATACCAGTCTCTATAGATCCAAGCATCATAGCAGGCACACCTTCGGTTGAATGCAGCCCTTCGTCGTATATTTTATATACTTCTACATTATGCTCTTGAAAATCTAATGATATATATGCATCTTTCTGGAATATCCTCATTTTCCTCATAGGATTAGCAGTGATACGCGATGCTGTGATATTAGCTATAAGCCCAGTCTCAAATTTAATTCTAGCATTTGCAATATCAAAGCTATCACTAATTACAGCTACTCCACTCGCGTCTATTTTTTCAATTTTGGACTGTGCTAACCAAAGAATAATATCTATATCATGAATCATCAAATCATGAATTACTGATACATCAGTAGCACGTGGTTTGAATTGACTGAGTCTATGTGCTTCAATAAACATTGGCTTATCAATATAGGGTCTTATTGCTTTGATTACTGGATTGAATCTTTCTACATGCCCTACTTGAATTAACACATTATTTTTTTTGGCAGATTCTATTAAGTCTAATGATTCGTTATAAGTATTGGTAATAGGCTTTTCTATCAGGCAATGTTTCCCATTCTCTATAAATTTCTTTGCTATTGCCCAATGATTGATAGTAGGAACTGCAATTGTAGCAGCATCAGAATTTTCAATTGCTTCTTCGATAGAATGATATGATTTGCAGTTATATTCATTAGCTATTTTGTCTGCTTTTGCAGTATCAATATCGTATATTCCTATTAATTCTACATTAGGATTTGATGACCATAGTTTAGTATGTATGCTACCAAGATGTCCAATTCCAACTACTATTACCTTTAATTTTTTCATAATTAATTATATATTATTGAATTTAAAAACTATGTCTTGACGAATGATTAAGATTTTGGATGTGCTTTTTTATATTGTTCTTTTAATCGCTCTATAGATATATGAGTATAAATTTGTGTAGTATTGAGAGATGAATGTCCTAACATTTCGCCTACACTCCTTATATCGGCTCCATTATCTAATAAATGAGTAGCAAAAGTATGCCTAAGAGTATGCGGACTCTTTTTGCTGACTTCAGTTTTGCCAATCATTCTGTGTTTTACAATTTTATAAGCCATTGCTGGACTAATTCTTTTAATTTTTTTATCTATAAACAAAGGGTATTCTTTTTCACTTTTAAACAGAGACATAATTATTTTTTTATATGCTATATACTTTTCTATAAAAGTGTTTGTAATCGGTACTAATCTTTCTTTATTACCTTTACCTAATATCTTGATTAATTTCTCGTTTAAATTGATACTATTAATATTAAGCTGGAGAGCTTCACTAATTCTCAGCCCTGACCCATATAGCAGCTCTAAAAGTAAAGCATCTCTCCAATCC